>CAJJOX010000014.1 GCA_905193485.1 uncultured Porphyromonadaceae bacterium
AACGCGCCCAGCGGGCATAGCCACTTGCAGAAGGGACGGTAGAACAGTACGCTCAGCACGATCACCGACAGCAGGATGCTGAACTTCCATGTAAACAGCTTGCCCAGCGCCGCCCGGATGCCGGAATTGGCAAGGGACAGCGGGATGGCTCCCTCCAGCACGCCCTGGGGGCAGAGGTATTTGCAGAAGAAGGGGTCGCCCATGCCAACGTCGTTCACAAGGAACGCCGGCAGCAGGAAAACCATCACCAGCAGGACGGCGTACTTGAGGTATGTCAGGGGCTTGAGCTTCTTTGTGGAGAGCTTCTTTGTCGGGATCTTATGCAGCAGCTCCTGAAACCAGCCAAAGGGGCACAGAAAACCCGACTGACATTTCTTCTGGGCCAGCTGTATGCCGACACCGGCCAACGCGCCGAAGCATATGCCACCTTCAAAAAAGTGGGCGGTATGTCGGGAGCCGGACACCGCACTCAATTCAACGCGCGCATCAAGCAAAGCGAGGTGTTTCAAGGCACTGACATAAGCTCGGAGGTGAAAGCCCTGCAGCGCCTGGCCCGGTTCGGCAGCAACCGCGAATATCTCGACCAGATCTATTATGCCATCGGCAATCTCTACCTGTCGCATGCCGACACGGCACAGGCCATAGCCAACTATGAAAAAGCTATAAAGTCGTCGACACGCGACGGCATCGACAAGGCCATAGCGCAAATCACGCTCGGACGCCTCTACTATGGCATGGGCGAATATGACAAAGCCCAGCCATGCTATGCCGAGGCTCTGCCGAAGCTTCCCGACACATACCCCGACTACCGTCTGCTCAAACGCCGAAGCGACGTCCTCGACGAAATGGCCGTATATTCCCAAAACGTCACCCTGCAGGACTCGCTCCTGCGCCTGTCGCATATGACGCCCGAAGAGCAACGCAAAGTCATCGACAAGATTATAGCCGATCTTAATCAGCGCGAAAAGGAAGAAGCCGAAAATGCCCGTCGCGAGGAATATCTCGCCCAACAGGCTGCGGCGGGAAACGGTCTGCAACTCAACGGTTCCGGCTCATCGGCTCCTGCCACTTTCCAGCTCAACACCGACAAATCATGGTATTTCTACAACGAAGCCACACGTTCGGCCGGACGCACCGAATTTCAGAAACGCTGGGGCAGCCGCCGGCTTGAAGACGACTGGCGCCGGCGAAACAAGGCGTCGTTCTCTCTCTCTGACGAAGACGGCATCGACGACAACAAAGACAATGACGGAGAAGCGGGAGGAAGCGCTGACAACGAAACGGAAGCCGACGGATCGGCAGCACGCGAAGCCGCCGAACACGCCTCCGACCCACACTATCCCGAATATTACTTGCGGCAGATTCCGTCGACGGAAGCCGAACGCCTCACCGCCAACGACATAATCCAGGACGGCCTTTACAATATGGCCGTACTCCTCAAAGACAAACTCGACGACATTCGCGCCGCCGAACGCGAATTCAACGAACTTCTCACCCGCTATCCTGACAATATATATCGACTCGATGCCTACTACAACATGTATCTCATGTATGCCCGGGCAGGCAACGCAACCCAAGCCGACCGTTACCGACGGCTGATCATCAGCGAGTTTCCTGACAGCCGTCAGGGCGAGGCTCTCGCCGATCCCGGCTATATCGAAAAACTGCGTCGCATGCCCGAAGAGGAGCAAAAGCTCTACGACCGCGCCTATGCCGCATATATGGCCAACGACAATGCCACACTCCACCGCATCTACAACGAAATGCGGCGCGACTATCCCATGAGCCGCATAATGCCAAAATTCATGTTTATCGAGGCTCTTAGCTACGTCACTGAAAACAATCCGGCCAAATTTGCCGAAGTGCTCGGCCAGCTCGTCGGAAGCTATCCCGACACCGACGTGTCGCCGTTGGCATCATCCTATCTGCAGCTTCTCGGCGAAGGACGCACCTTCAATTCTTCAGGTGGCAATGTGCGGGGCATCGTCTGGAGCACACGTCTTTCAAATGACTCGACCGCCAACGCCACCCTCGACACACCGGCCGAATTTGATTTCGAAACCGACGGTCCGCACGACATCATATTCATTTACCGCACAGACCTTGTCAATGCCAACCGGCTGCTCTTCGAGGTAGCCCGACACAACTTCTCGACCTACTCGGTGCGTGATTTCGATCTCGAACAGATGCAGTTCGGCACGCTTGGCCTGCTCGTCGTATCAGGTTTTGACTCTCAGGCCGAAGCCTTGCGCTACCGCGAGAAACTTGAATCCGGCTCGTTCCGCCTGCCACAGGGTGTGGTACCGCTTATCATAAGCCGGCACAATTTCGAACTGCTCCTCAACGAAGGACGCACCCTCGAGGAATATTTCAACGCCGCCGGCGACAAACGCCTCGACCAGATACACACCGCCACACTGCCGGCCGACACCTATCCTTCCGCAAAAGAAATGTATGCTCGACCCGCCGTCGACAGTGCCGGCACCACACCAACCGTCCCGGAATCCGCCCCGGTTGAAGAGCCTGCCGAACCTGAACTGACAGCGCCGTCCGCACCCGCGCCCGTGCTGTCCCCCGTCAATCCCGCACCGACGCAACCGTCCGAATCCGAAACGCCTGCTACTCCGGAATCTACATCCCGACCGGCTCAGCCTGCGGTCCGGCCTGTCCCCACCCCCGAACCTGCAAACCAACCCGAACCGGATGAATTCGACTACGACATTCCTGTCCCCGTGGTGCCCGTGGGCAAACCGCCCGTAGCGCCACGCGTCGACTGATTTCATCCCCGCCAAAACAATTCCGTATGAACAATTTGAAAATACTATGGGCTGATGACGAAATTGACCTTCTGAAACCCCATGTGATGTTTCTCAAGGCCAAAGGCTACAACGTGACCACCGTCAACAACGGCGCGGACGCCCTTGCCCTTGCCGAAGAAACGCCCTTCGACCTCATAATCCTCGACGAGAACATGCCCGGACTGACAGGACTCGAAACCCTCTCGCGGATCAAACTCGTCCTCCCTGCCACTCCAGTGATAATGATCACAAAAAGCGAGGAAGAAAACATTATGGATCAAGCCGTTGGAAGCAAAATCGCCGACTATCTCATAAAGCCCGTCAATCCGAGCCAGATATTGATGTCGATCAAAAAAAATCTTCACTCGGCGCAACTCGTATCACAAAAATCATCCGACGAATACCGTCAGGATTTCGGCAAGATAGCATCACTAATCAACAGCTCGCGCTCTCTGGACGACTGGATGAACACCTACCGCACACTTATACATTGGGAACTTGAACTCGATGCCGCCGACAGCGGAATGAATGAGATGCTCGGCCTCCAGAAAGCCGAAGCCAACAGCGAATTCGCCAAATTCGTGCGCAAGAACTATGCAGGGTGGATGGATCCGGACAGCGCGGACAGGCCCCTGATGAGTCCCGACATTTTCAAGCGCAAGGTGTTTCCGCTCATCGACGCAGGTGAAAAGGTGTTTTTCATCCTCATCGACAACTTCCGCTTCGATCAGTGGCGCGTCATTCGCCCGTTGATAAATCAGTATTTCACCGACGACGACAGCCTCTACTGCTCCATTCTCCCTACCGCCACGCAATATGCCCGAAACGCCATTTTCTCAGGTCTGATGCCCCTCGACATCGAACGCATGTTTCCCGATCTGTGGGTCGACGAAGAAAGCGAAGAAGGCAAAAATCTCAACGAATCGCCGCTGATTGCGACTCAATTCGAACGCTTCCGCCGGCAATGCCGGTTTTCATACCACAAGATCAACGACACCGCGACCGGCGAACGCCTCTTGCGCGACTTCGCCTCGCTTGAGCAAAACGCCCTGAATGTCATTGTGTTCAATTTTATCGACATGCTCTCCCACGCTCGCACCGAGTCACGCATGATACGTGAACTCGCCTCCAGCAACGCCGCTTATCGTTCGCTGACACAGTCGTGGTTCCGCCACTCCTCGGCTCTTGAATTTTTCCGCCGGATAGCCGAAAAAGGCTACAAAATAATCCTGACGACCGACCACGGTTCGATCCGCGTCGACAACCCGGTAAAAGTAGTGGGTGAAAAAAACACCAACACCAATCTGCGCTACAAACTCGGACGCAAACTCGGCTACAACCCGCGACAGGTCTACGAAATAACACGTCCGCAGCAGTTCGGGCTTCCCGCACCCAACGTTTCCACCGCCTACATATTCGCATGCGGACGCGACTTCTTCGCCTACCCCAACAACTATAACTATTACGTGCAATTCTACACCGACACGTTCCAGCACGGAGGCATCTCGATGGAAGAAATGCTCGTTCCCGTCATCACGCTGACACCACGATAAAAACAATCACCCCAATATAAAACAATGGCAAAACATACCATCGACATCACCGATCAAAACGCCCTCGACGAAGCGGCACACAGCTTCATGTCACTCATGGGCGACTACACCATCTTCGCTTTCAACGGCGAGATGGGCGCCGGCAAAACGACATTCATCATGGCCCTATGCCGCGCCCTGGGCGTGGTCGACGACCTCGCCGGATCGCCCTCATTCGCTCTCATCAACGAATACCGCTCCGATACTACCGCCGAACTCATCTACCATTTCGACCTCTACCGCCTCGAAACGCTCGATGAAGCTCTCGAAATCGGCGTTGAAGACTATTTCGACTCCGGAGCGCTCTGTCTCATTGAATGGCCGGAAAGAGTCAACGACATTCTGCCCGACGATACTGTATGGGTCGATGTGCTGGTCAACGATGACGGCACGCGCCGACTGGAGATAACGACACCAGATTGACCGGTCGATGGATATTACGACCGCAGGCTATATTATGGCCTCTATTTTCGCATTAGGCGGAAGCCTGTCAATTGCCGCCGCCATATGCAACTGGGACTGGTTTTTCCGCAGCGAGAGCGTGCGAATGCTCACATGGCGCCTTTCGCGCCATTGGCAGCGCGCTGTCTATGCTATGCTCGGCATCGCCATTCTCGCCATGGCCATAAAACTCTTGCGCGATATCTCCGCCGGATAGGTCATAACCTGCCGGAACAGACCGATTGCGGCATAGCCATACGGACCTATGCATTGATTAGCCCCACGGCATGAATCTGCCGTCATCCCTTACGGTCACCCCTTACAGAACAGCAGTGGCGTGAAAGGGTGCCCCACGAAGAGAAATCTTTTCACATGCTCAATCCTGTGGGATCACTGCGTTTTGCGGAAATTTTACTATCTTTGCAGTGCAAAGGTGGTGCATCCATATTCCCGTCACGGGATTCCGGATTTTACCTTAAAAGGGAACGCAGTGAGATTCTGCGACAATCCCCGTTGCTGTATTTTCCCGCCTGACACCGCTGTCCGGCAATCTATGGTTCAACATACGGCCACTGAAACATCATTCGTTTCGGGAAGGCTTGGATTATAGAGGAATAAGCCAGAAGACCTGCCTTCGCAACAATTGGACTTGATGCCTGCGGGTCGATGGGCAACGCCAAAACTTGCATCGTATGTGATATCGTAGGCAACATTTGTCGCGACGCAGGCTTTGATTTCGTTGATATCCGACTCGCTACGCCAGCGAAACTAATGGATTATTAACCCTATATATCAACGAAATGAAAAAAGCACTGAGATTTTTATCCGGATTGGCGATAGCCATATCCTTTTCCATCGGTATGACAGGATGTTATAACGATGACGATTTGTGGAACAAAGTTGACGATCTCGACACCCGCCTTACGGCTCTCGAGCAGGCGGTAACTGCCGCAAACACAAACATTGCCACCCTCCGGCAACTGGTCGACGCCCTTCAGCAAAACGTTCACGTAACCGGCGTGACCCAGACGGCCGACGGATATAAGATCACATTCTCCAATGGCACCGAAGCGGAGATCCGCAACGGCATAGACGGCGTCGATGCCCCCTCGATATCTGTCAAACAGCACTCCGACGGCAATTTCTACTGGACTCTCGACGGAGAGTTTATGACAGATGCCGATGGAAACATGGTGCGCGCCGCAGCCAACGACGGCAAGGACGCCATTGCCCCTCAGGTACGCATCGACGACCAGTCGAAAATTTGGGAAATCTCAACTGACGGAGGGACAACATGGACCTCGACAGGCATTCCGGCTCAGGGAAAAGACGGCGACTCCATTTTCTCATCTGTCGACAACACACACGCCGATTATGTCGAATTCATCCTTGCTGACGGAAGCGTGATCCAGATTCCGAAAAACTCCACACTATCCATAGTCATCACAGGCCCGGAAGGACGCATACCCTATGGCAGCTCTGCCGAATATACCCTCCAGCTCAACGGCGTCGAAAAAATCACGTTCACTAAACCCGACGGCTGGCGCATCGCCATCGACGGCACAAAAATGACAGTCACCGCCCCCGTCGAACAAAACACCTATGCCGAAACAGAAGGCACCATAACGCTTATCGGCATAAGCGGAAACCTCTCGACCATGACCGAACTCGACGTCAAGGCCATACACCGCGTGACCCTGACATTTGAAGGCGACATATGGGACGCACTCTCAATCCACAATTTCTCGCCCGGAACCACCTCAACCACCGAACTTATGGGTCAGACCTATGAATGGACTGACGAACTGACACAGCTCACCACCGCCGTCCCCGACGGATTTATGGGCGGCTGGGGCTATCCCTGGTTCATAAGCTCCTACAACGCCAACTCCCTTGATCAGGACTCCTACGGCTACTACACCTACGACCTATATGTCTACAACCCCGATATCACCGGCGAAGCGACAACCGGCGGCGGAAACAACGGTTCCGACAATTTCCTTACAACATTCGGATATCTCGACCTGGTATATCCTTACGGCGACGGACGGCCGATCTTCAAGTTCGCCGACGGAAAAGCACGCACCGTCGAAAGCCTCTATGTCAACTCGACATGCTACTTCTATTCCGTAGCCGTATCGGGCAATCCCCTCAGTCCCGCATTGTCGGAAGATGTGATCTATTATGCCACCGGCTTCGATGCCGCCGGCAACGAAGTGGGCACCGTGACCCTGACATTCGCCACAACAGACTACGTTCCTGACCGCTGGATCAAATGGGACAACCTTTCCGATCTCGGTCCGATTGTCGAACTGCGCCTTAACCAGGCTGGAGGAGCCGACAACGGCTACGGCTACTCACTGCCGGCCTACTATGCTGTCGACGACATAACCATAAGCTGGTAATCCTTCACACATCCAGCGCATCCGCCATTCGCAGACGGCCGTAAATTTTTGCGGCCGTCTGCCTTTTCATAGTAATTTTGCCGGGAAAAAACATCAAAAAGTTCAAAAGCCATTGCCAAATAAAAAAATAGCATTATCTTTGCATCGCAATTGCAGAAAGCGTTCTGCGCACGCGACAAAAACGATCACGACTCCGTAGCTCAGTTGGTAGAGCAAATGACTCTTAATCATTGGGTCGAGGGTTCGAGCCCCTCCGGGGTCACAAAGCCAAACGGCAAAATCAAGCAAATCGCTGAAACTAAGACAGTTTCAGCGATTTTTGTAATATCCCTATCCGGCAGAATAAAGTATATTGTAGGGTTAAGAGGTGTGCAATTCGTGAACAGCCTAAATCGTGAACAATTTGTTCACGATGGCAGCATCTCTAAACGTAACTTCTTAACCTTCTGTATTTTTCTGTGATTTACCAACCTGAAAGTGGGGCCGGCATACGCTCCGAAAGGTTCAAAACTTCACTTTTCGGTCATTTTGAGTTGATTTCAGTCGAATTTTAACATCAATTTAGATTTTTAACTATATGATGTATGATTCAGCCGTTTTTTTAACTCTTTTACGCCGATATCGTAGGAATCAGGAAAGCCGCCATTCGTGAACAAGGCTGCAGAACGGTGAAATATGATGAAGTTGACTAAAAATAACCGTGAACAGATTTATGAACAACACTGCCTGTTCACGGAGCTGTTCACCGAATTTGCCATACAGCATTGATTTCCATGTGTGTACCTATTGTGAAATTGGGCGAAAATGATTATATTTATGTAACCATTAAACCACAATTTCAAATTATGTTACATGATTCGTATTTCACTCTCTCGTTCATCGCAAGGAAGGCGCGTGCCCTCCGCAACGGAGAGTATCCGATTTTTGTCCGCATTACCGTAAGCGGTCAAATCTCGGAAATGAACCTCGGACGCAGTGTCGCTCCTGAGAACTGGGATCAGAAGCGCGCCATGTCCAAAGGTCGCTCGCGCCGAGACCTCGAACTTAACAAGTATATCGAGGTTGTGAAAGCCCGTTTCCTCGAAATCCACAATATGCTTGTGCGCGATGGGAAGATGGTAAATCCGAAAATACTGCGAGACCATTTCCTCGGCACTGTCGAGAAGCCCAAAATGCTCTGCGATGTGTTCCGTGAAACCAACGAGAAACGCAAGGAGGAACTGGAACGTGGCGACATTGTGAAAGCCACTTATCAGCGTTGGGTGCGCTGTGCTGATTACCTTGCGGAGTTTTTCAAACTGACGCATAAAATGGATGATATTCCGATAAAGGATGTGACCTCCGGCATAATTGACGACTTCGAGCATTTTCTGCGCATGAGAAAAGGATGTGCCAACAATGCCGCTGTCCGCTATGTGCGCTGTGTAAAGAATGTGATGCAGTATGCTCTCGCCCACAAGTGGATAGACCATGACCCGTTTATAGGCAAGAAATACCAGCGAACCCACACCGAGCGACAATACCTGACTGAAACAGAGCTTAAAGCTGTGATGGAGCTTGATCTGAGCGACATTCCGCGGCTTGAGGTAGTGCGCGATACCTTTGTGTTCTGCTGTTTTACCGGCTTGGCGTTCTGCGACATCAAATCGCTGCTACGGTCAAACATCACTACTGATGCCGAGGGCAACACATGGATACGCAAAGCCCGTGAGAAAACAGGCGAGATGAGTGTCATTCCTCTTTTGGCCGTTCCTCGCAAGATTGCAGAAAAATATGATGACAATCCGGTTGTCATCAAGAAAGATGTTGTGCTTCCGGTAATTACCAACCAGAAGATGAATGCTTATCTCAAAGAGATTGCCGATCTTGCCCGGATTGAGAAACACCTGACAACACATCTGGCGCGCCATACATTCGCTACTCTTTCGCTGAGTAACCATGTGCCGATTGAAAGCATCTCGAAGATGCTCGGTCATTCCGACATACGGACAACTCAGATCTACGCTAAAATGCAGGACAAGACCATATATGAGGATATGGCAACAATGCGCAACAAGTTTGACTGCGCCATGATGAACTGACAGCGGGCAGTGAGAAAGAAAAATAACGGCAACCGGGCTTTGAGCTTGGCTGCCGTTATTTCTTCAGTCGAATTTGGGTCGGTAGTTGGATTGCAGGAAGATTTCTATATCTTCCTCGGCATAGAGTATTTTGCCGTCAAGCCGGTAATATGGAAGCAGCCCCCTGTCGCGGTAATCCTGCGTGGTGCGTCGGCTTACTCCGAGCAGCTCAGACAGCATGGCGTCGGTAATGAACCGCTTGCCGTGGAGCAACGGGTGGTATTCTTCCCGAAGCCGGTGGCACATTGTGGTGATGTCGTCGGCCTGTGCGGTCAGCCGCATTATGCGCGGGTCTGTGGCGGTTATTGTTTCTTTCATTGCCCCGCTCCTTTCTCCCTCACGATAAGCCGGGCGATGTCGCTGCCCTTGAACTGTGAAAGTCTGCCGATATGGGAGAACCCGATTTTACCGCGCTCTTTCAGTGCGCGTAGCTTCCTTTCGGATATGTGGAGATAGTCGCAGGTCTGTTTGGTATTGAGCCAGTCCGACAATTTCTTGTCACGCAGCTCGTCATACAACGCCTTGACTGTCTTGTGGAGAAAATCGACACGTTCAATCAGTGCGTCGAATACTTCTCGCTCAACTTCAATTGAGTCCATAAATTTGTGGGTTAAGTGGATTATATAGTGGTGGTTTGTGGGATAAGGTTTGAAAAAGTCGGCGGGTATCCCTCCCGCCGACTCACCACTAAATCCACAATCAAAAATTTATGACTGCGATTCAGTGGCAAAGTTAGCGATTTATTTCTGTATTTCCATGCTATTGCGCGGAAAATCAGTCAAAACCGATGGCGTGGCCCTTTCTTTTTCTTTCGCTGCATACGCCGACGGAACTCTTCCTCGTCGGGGTTAAACGACTGCCCCTGCTGGAACAGGTCAAGCCTCGGAATTGGCAGGTCGTAATCACCGGAATTGGAAACGGATTGGGTAACGGTGGATTGTTGTTGCCCTGATGTGGATTGTGACTGTTGATTATCTTCAGGCTCTTGCGTAGTGTCGGAATGGCTATCCTCATATGTCTGCTCTATCGGTGGAACAACAATAGGCGCAACAATATCAGGAGAATTTATAGGTGCGTTTGCCGGATTATTAAACCGCTCGTTAATGGCGTTTGCAGAAAACTCCTTGCCTAACCGGGAACCATTCAATACTGTCATAGTGCTGTGGTCAATGAAAGTTACACCATATATGCGCCCTTCCTCAGTATAACGGAGAACCACATCAATGTTATGCTCTTTCAGCTTGGCGATGAAGTCCGATTTGTCGGCGGCAACAGTAAACACATCGGCAACCCTACGCTTAGTTGTTGCAACATCAATCTTTTCCTTCGAGCGTTCAAACCTGCCGTCAATAGCAGTGCGACTCGCGAACTTGCCGAGGCGTGAAGCCTTGAAAGGCGTTGCGATGGTCTTGCCGCTGTCATCAGTGGCGAAATACACAAGACCGTGATACTCGCGCCCGTTCACTTTGCCGTCGGTAGGCTCACACCTTACATTATATAGTGAGAGAATGGCGTTATATTCCCCGATGGTCTGGAATTTATAACGCATACCGACCATTTTGACGGTGTTGGCAACCTGACGCTTCAAATCTCCGGCTGGGTCAATCCTGCGTATGGGCATATCGGGCGAGATTTTTTCTCGTTGCGCCTTGTGGAGATTGTATTTTTCCTCCAGTTCGGTGGTGATTTTCTTGCTGCGGCGGAATAGAAAGTCCTGATTGAGCCTTTTGCCCTGCTCATTGACATTGACGGTCACAATATGGATATGGTGCCGGTCAATATCCATGTGCTTATAAATTATGTAGGGCTGTTCACCGAAGCCGAGTTTGTCCAGATACTCGCGAGCGAGGATTTCATACTGCTGCTCCGTCAATTTATCATCGGGGTGCGGATTCAGGGAGATGTGAAGCACAGGCTTCTTTGTCCTGCCCATTTTCGGCATGAACAGGTTGAAATTCTCCACCATGCGGGCGATGTCAATATGCCCGTCTGCCGGAAGAATGATTTTGTTCGCTCCAAGCACACGACCCTCGTCACGGTTCATCTTCATGCCATTGTAAGACAACGCCCCGTAAAGCGACGAGCCTATCGAGATTTTAGCGACCATTGCTGCTCGAATTTTTCCGACAACGACATTACCTGCGACATGACACCTATCATCTCAATGGTGGCTTTCTCCAACTTGTAGAGATGTGTCATCGCTTTTTTCTCGGTGAAATTCTCCCTGAGGGTTCTGACTGTGAGGTCGTAATTTACCCCGATTGTGCGGTATTGGGCGAAAAACTCCGAAAGCTTTGCGCAGTAAACCGCAAGCGACTTATCGGCGACAAGCACCTTGAATGGCTTGCCAAAGATGAGCTGCTTGATGAATGTGGCCTTTACGGTAGCGTCGGCTTTATCCATCATACGGGAAAGCTCGTCCCATTCGAGGTCGTCAAAGCTGACTTTGACATGGTGGCTGCACTTGTTGGCAACCGGCGGTCGTCCGCCTTTACAGAATTGATTTGTCATAAAAATGTGGATTAAGTGGTGGTGCATCGCGGAGCCTCTGCCAACCGCAGGTTTAGAATTGGGATGTCCGACTTTGGAGGACAGCCTCCACATAGCAAGGTTGTTTCGTGGGAACCGGAGTTACCCGAAACCTTTTGGGAAACCCAAAAGACACCTTGCTATGTACCAACGTACATCCTGACTATTATGAAATAAGGAGTTATGCCCGTCATGACAGCCCGGTTTGCCATTAAAGGTGTACGATAACCGTACTTTCACGCCTTATTCCATGCCTGCGGAGGGTGTTCAGTCCCTCGGTGCTTATATAAAGTTACGGAAATTTCTCGGCAATTACAAACGACGAGAAAAAATATGAGCGAAAATCCGATGCTTTATGCCGGATTTTGAGAGCCTATGACTGGCGATAAGAAAAAACTTTGCCCCGGGAATGTTAAAAATTCAGCCCGATTTTCGGGAAATCCGGGGAAAAATGGGAAAAAACGTGGACATAGCCGGACATACTTGGACAAGATGGGATTAGCTGTAAAAATTACCATGAAACTTTTTGAAAAATATTTTGTATCTTTATATAGAGATTGACGGATACTATGGCCTTCAAGAAGTTCAACTTACCGATACTATTAAGGAACTATCCAACGAACCGCAGTAGTGTTCATAAATCTTACCGGAGTACATTGGAAACTTTGATGGATAGATTTTATATAGGATCGTACTATATCCTATTGTAGAGTTCAATCCTTAGTATTCATAATAGAACTGCTGACACTACGATATTTGTATTATCCTTAATTATCATCTATCCAAAGGAATAACCAAAGTATAAAGGGAATATTATACTATCTATCTATTTATAGTAGCTTCAAGGCTTCAAGGCCGAAGGGCTAAAGGACTATTGGTAGGAAGATAGAAAACTACCACTTAATCCAAAAACAATTAAAGAATTATGACACAGACACGACGACATCCTACCCCGGCTTGAGCAGCCGATGCCCTCCCGACAGCGGAGGAAGGTCGCCAATGGGCGACGGAGAAGGCTGTACCCCCATACCAGGCATAGACGATGCCAGCAATGCGTCCTGCCGATAGAAGCCCGGTCTATCCGTGTCAGAAGATACGCTGACGGCCACCGCCATGCCCTTACCAAACATCAACCCTTAAACAATGCACTATGGCCAAAGTATATGAGTCAGATATCGACCCGGATGAATTCATCCGCTCGTTCCGTGATGATCCGTCCGGAATATCTTCAATGAAAAAGAAATCCACAGAGGAAAAAACATCTGAAAATCCGCAGTCGGAGGTCAAGGCACAACCGACTGAAAGGAAAACAGAACCGCCAAAGCCCGCTCCTGCAAACAAGACCACATCGGTTACCTCGGTTAATGCCGAAAGCGAGTATCGGCAGAAATATATAGCAAACACAGCATATCTGCGTCCGAAACTGCGTTTTCTGATGGTCGAAATCAATCCTGACTTCATTCAGAAAATCAAACGTATCATCTCCTATGAGAATGATTCGCCGTGTTCAATCAAATCGTTTGTCAACAACGTGCTGGCAGAACACTTCGAGCGATACGAGGCAATAATCAAGAAAAGGCTTTGAAAGCCCTCAAATCCGAACTTGCCGCCCTCGACCGCAAAATCGCTGCTGAACTGGCACCAAAAAAGGAAGAACAGGACGGCGTTGAGAATAAACCGGCTTCCACCGTTGAGGTCAATGCCACTGTGGTGGACGCTCCTTCAACATCTGACGACCAGAAAAAGACGATGGTAGCAGAACCATTGCAGCCATATGTAAACAAGTGTGATTCGTCCTTTTCGTTTGGGCATAGTCGAGGAATATAATAACGACAGGTAGATATGAATTTATCTGCCTGTCATATTTGTAGCTAATTGGAGCAACGATGCGGCAATATAGACATTTACTGCCATACCAAATTTAGCGAACTTTGCACAAAAAAATACAACACAAAAATGAGAAAACATAAGTTTAAGTTATTGGCTGTGTTTCTGTGCTTTGCGCTAAGCATCCAAGCTCAGACCGATACATTGTCATTAAGCCGATGTATTGAAATCGGCTTGCAAAACAACCTTTCCCTTAGACGAACAGGAGAGGACATCCGCATTTCCGAAATAGCCAAATCGGAAAATAGATCAAAGTTGTTACCGGTCATAATGGCCTCAGCCGGTTTTACGGATAATGTCAATCGTGGAACTTCGCTTTCAGATGGTGCCAATCTTGGAAAAGTTCTTGGCATTGATATGCCCTATATGGCCGGACGCGGTCTGCAATATACTACTACGGGCGGTTTTCAGTTCTCAATGCCACTCTATGACCAGACAATATATACCGGAATAAATATTGCTGACAGGATGGTTGAAATCAGTCGTTGCTCGTATGAAAAAGCGACTGAAGACCTGACAATGGAGATTGCGAAATTATACTATCTGATACAGACGACTCAGGAGCAGATAACACTTACCAGTTCAAACATAAGGATGCTTGAAGAATTGAGAGATATCACTACTGCTCTACATGACAACGATATGGCATTGCAGGTGGATGTGCAACGTGTGGAAATCAATCTTGAAAATCTACGTGTTCAGCTTGACAACGCGAATTCCATGTGTGAGCAACAGAAAAACCTGCTAAGATATACTCTTGACGTTGCTCCTGATTTTCCGTTTTCAGTGACGCGAATAAACAGTCATGATTTGTTGAGCGAGTCGAGATTGCTTATCGGTGTATCTCCCGATCTTAAAGAACTCCAACTGTTGAATATGCAGTCTGAGTTGCTGTTGAAAAAGAAAGAATCAATTAAGCAATCGTATCTGCCTACATTGTCTTTGGTTGCAGGGACATCATGGACGGCATACACAGATAAATTCAGTAACTATTTTCACACCCATCCTACAAATCATTGGTATAATGCGACATTCTGGGGACTGCAATTGAAAATACCGATATTCGACGGGCTGGCAAGGAAACATAAAATCAGCACTGTGAATGCTGAATATACCCGCTCCCGTATTATGATTGAGGATACCGAGAATCAACTCAGAACGCAATATGGAAATGCCGTCAACGACTGGCACAACAATGTGAGAAATCTGAAAAGGTCGTCTGACAACTACAAACTTGCTGAGGATGTATATGTGGTAACAACCATTCAGTTCAAGGAAGGTGTGTCCTCAATGAGTACATTGCTTCAGGACGAGATGAGAATGACAGAAGCCCAAAACAGTTATGTCACAACTTTGTACAACTTTCTTCTCTCTGAGTTAAAACTCCTCAAACTGACAAATCAACTTGAAACATTATCAAAGTAATTTATATGGAAGCTGAAAACAACAAGTCTCAGAAAAAAGGCAAAACACCCAAAATCATAATATCGGCGGTAGCCGTACTTTTTCTTGGGTGGGGAATATGGATGATTGCGTCTATGTTCAACGAACACCGTTCGACTGTGACAACTGATGACGCTCAGGTAGAACAGTATATCTCGCCGATAAATGTGAAGGTGCCGGGATATATAAAGGAAATTCGATTCACGGAACACCAGTTCGTTCATAAAGGAGACACCCTTGTAGTCATAGACGACCGCGAGTATCGCATAAAACTAATGGAAGCAGAGGCAATGCTGAAAGATGCGCAAGCCGGTAAAGCAGGTGTAGGTGCGACAATCAACAGGACGGAAAACAATGTTTTGGTATTCGACTCATCAATGGCTGAAATAGAAGCTCGTATCAGCAAGTTGAGAAAGGACAGACAACGTTATGAAAATCTCGTTGAGCGTAATGCGGCAACTCCCATGCAGCTTGAACAGATAGAAACAGAACTTGTGGCAATGGAGGCAAAACTTGCTTCTATGCGTCAGCAACGTAGGACGGCGGAGTCTTCTGTAAACGAGGCGGCAGTACGAGCCGAGAATTCTGACGCAGCAATACTTCGTGCTACCGCGATGGTGGATATGGCGGAGCTCAATCTGAGCTACACGGTCATTACTGCGCCTTGTGACGGTTGGCTCGGACGCCGTGCGATTGAGGTCGGACAACTTGTGAATGCCGGACAGACAATCACCAATATCCTGCCGGATCTTCCAAAGTGGATTATAGCGAATTATAAAGAAAAACAGATACGTGACTTACACATAGGTCAAGATGTGCGTATATATATTGACGCATATCCGGATATGGAACTTCACGGTAAGATCTCGCATATTTCAGCAGCAACCGGTTCTAAATATTCAATGGTTCCGACAGACAATTCGGCTGGAAACTTTGTGAAAATACAACAACGTATCCCCGTGAGGATTGAATTTGTCGGATTGTCGCCTGAAGATAATGCCAAACTATCAGCCGGAATGATGGCGATTGTAAAAGTTGATAAGTAATGAACGAGTCCCTTTTTAAGTCTTGGGTGCCAAAGTGGGCAAGTATCCTGATGTACTTGTTCATTTTCTTCCCGGCACTATTCATAAATGGGGCATACAGTAGCAATGCGGCAGAAATGGTGTCTGGGTTAGGCATCATTTCTGAGCATGTGATGTTTGCCACATTCATGTCTGCGATAGGACTTGTTATCGCCGGTCCATTCCTTGTGTCGGTGTTACGCACATTCAGCAAGAGGTTTATCTTCATTGTCGGTTTTTCGGCACTGTTTGGTCTAAGCTATATATGCGGTGTAACGGATTCAATGCCTTTGCTTTTCTTATGCAGTCTGCTGATGGGCATCGTAAGGGTCTTTATCATGATGAGCAGCCTGTTTGGATTACTTGGAATTATTGCCGGTGTCGATGTTCTTGATATGCTTTCTGCTCCTCCGGCATCTGGCGAAGAAGCGGCAAAAAAGGATAAATTTCGCGGCTTCATGCAGAGTGCGAGCTACTTTCTATTCCTTACAATCGGACAGATCGGGTCTTATCTGACCGCAAAAATGGCTTATGAATACCATTGGCAATATGTATATCTGTATGTAGGTGCTTTTGTATTTATAGCATTATTGCTTGTTTTCTGTATGATGAAGCCTGAAAATGTAATAATCGGAAGAAGTCACGAATTTCCGCCCTTATCACAGGCTATATCTGCCACAGTCTTCCTTTCGGCAATATGTTATCTTCTTGTATATGGAAAAACATACGATTGGTTTGACGATGACAGGATATGTATATCGGCAGGTGTATCCTTGATATCCGGGGCAGTCTTTGTTCTACAACATATCTACTGTCACAAAAGGTTTATAGACTTCAAGACATTTTCTGTACCAAGCGTGATTGTGGCAATGGTGTTTTTCACACTTGTGATGTTTATGAATTCCAGTTCGGTTCTTGTCACCACATTCATGGGCATGTCAATGAAGCTGGATTCGGTAAAGGCAGCCTCAATATCTAATTGGCAGATACTTGGATTTGGCATAGGCATGATTATAAACATAGTCATGCTTGTAAAAGGCATCCATTCGAGATGGTTTATAATTATCGGGTTCTTACTCATGACAGCTTCGGCTGTGTATATGTATTTCCAATATCAGGCAATGGCGACATACGAGAGTATGATACTTCCAACAGTATTGCGCTCCATTGGAATGTGGATGATATATGCTTATTGCGGATGCTATGGCATGAATCATCTGGACATAGGGAAACAACTTGGAACATGGGTCTTCATTATGCTTATATTCAGAGCAGTATTAGGCCCTGCCGGTGGTGCGACAATTTATTCTAACGCAGTAAACCAACGCTCTCAGGATCATATTGTCAAGATAGCACAAGACTATGACAATGTTTATCCGGAATTTGCAAGAATGCCTGTGGCATCGGCAAAGGGTGTCGTACAACAGCAGGCAATGCTTGTTACATTGAAGGAGCTGACAGGATGGACAATCTTCGGTGGTCTGGGATGTGTGTTTCTTGCATTTGTCTTCCCTTATTCAAGCTGGCATATCGGCAGGAGAAGGACGCCTGCTCCTTCATAGGAGTCAATTACCCGCGTATTCACTTGGTGTCATACCCGTATTGCGCTTGAAATACTTGGTAAAGAACGACTGATTCGGGAAATTCAGGGAAATGGCTATCTGTTGCACAGTGTCTGTCGATGATTTTAATCGTGATTTTGCTTCCATAATTACGGCATTGGCTATTATCTGTGAGGCAGATATGCCTTTTACCTCCCGTATCACAGTATTAAGATATTTGGGAGTGATGCACATTAAATCGGCATAATAGGACACACTTCTTTCTTTTGAGTAATACTTGAACACAAGAGAAAGAAATTCTTTTGTGATTTCCTCTTTGCGCGTGATATGGATCTTTGAAATCATTGGCGATTTCTTGTCGTATATAGCACAGACTCCATAGAAGAATGACATCAATATGTTTTTTATTACTCCGAAGCCAAGTTCTCCTTTCAGGTGAGCCTTATTATATATTTTCACAAACGTGTTTAAAAGTTCTTCTATGAATATTGTTTCGTCTTCATCCAACCGTAATACCGGAGCTTTCTCAATGGCAATCGCCCGTGAGAGTATTGTTCGCAGCAGCTCCATATCCTTAATAAACTCAGGAGGGAAAGCCAATAGACAGCAATCAAAATCTTCTGAGCGAGATATGACACTGACTATGCTTCTGGGCAATACTGTGACAACGCTTTTTGCATTGACATCATACTCCATAAGGTTGATTGATATTTTGCAGCTCCCGCTCAAAGCGATGATAAAGCAGCCGGGCTCAAACCGATGCGGAAATAGATATCTGTCAAGCAACTCGTCTGTCAGATTTGGGTGCAACACCACCTCTTTGGGCAATGCAACGACTGGAAAATCATTGTTTGTTGTCTTTTTCATATCAAAGTACAAAATTATTAATAGTCTTGTTTCCGGCAAATGTCATACCTGATATCTACTCCAATATGGAAAACGCAAAAGAAAACTAATTATTGTCTTAATTAGATAACATAGCGTGATTTACGAATGGAATATGCCATAATACATGTAAAATATATGTTCAATAAACACCAATATTACGGCTGTTTTGACCAGTTGCTGAAACGCATTCGCAACCACACAGCCATGATGGAATACGTGCGGTCGGTATGGATACTGGCCGCTATGTTGTTTGTCGGCTTACACGCCGCCGGACAACGTGCAGATATGGGATTTTTCAATCGAATCAAGCTACATACAGACATTAATATTATGTGTAAGGCATCCGCTGATTCTATCGGCTGGATTACTTATGAAGGTATTGACGACGGAAATGATGATGTTGTTGCCGTA
Source organism: uncultured Porphyromonadaceae bacterium (assembly GCA_905193485.1). Lineage (GTDB taxonomy): Bacteria > Bacteroidota > Bacteroidia > Bacteroidales > Muribaculaceae > Paramuribaculum. The sequence goes on from CAJJOX010000014.1 coordinate 19,141, forward strand.
GTGAACAACAAAGTTATGACAATCTATAAGAAAGAGGCCGCAGAAGAATTGCCCGACACGGTCTATGTCTTTTATCCTGAATTGCGTTCTGTAGAAAACGCTTATGCGGCGACACTGGCTATTGATTCATTGCACACTGAAAATAAATTCAAAGCAGTATTACAAGGGAATGGAAAGATAACGATTGGTTATTTACAGGCTAAAGAGGCGGAACTTGCAGTGGTAACAGGTAACGGTGTCATTACTGTTGATGGAGGAAACTGCCATAAGGTCAAAGCCAGAATAGTAGGAACTGGACAAATAAACATGTCCGGTCTTATTTCAGAAGAAACCACATTAAGATGTCTGGGAACGGGGGCAATTGATTGCCCACAGTCCAATGTTGTAAGGGTCAAAGGATTAGGTACGACAAGAATATATTATACCGGGAATCCCAAGATAAAACGCAGAGGCAACGCAAGAATCTTGAAGACAGATGATTGACAGGCGGCATATAATCGAAATATTAATCATAATCTGTGCTTTCATTATGCCATCACGTGCATTGTCATCAGAGAGGATACAGACGATGAAAGATACAACTCAGAACCTTAATGGCAACTGGGTGCAGCAGTTATATCAATGCAACTTCAGAATAAATGACCCACGGATCAGATATCCGAAATTTCCCAATTTTTGTCGGATAATATATAATTGGGGCGACAAGACATTCAACCGGTATGATTCACTGTATGTCAAAGGCACGGGGCTAAATTGGAAAGCATATTACAATATAACCAATTGGCATCAAACGTATGCTTATGTCATAGGTAATAATCCGATTATCTTAAAAACAAATTTTAATTCAGAAATTGGAGTCAATCTTACATTCATGGCAGTAAACATTGGTTATACATGGAATCTTAATCGCCTTTTTTCCAACAGTAACAATCAGAGCAAACAATTCAACTTTTCATTTACATGCGCTTTGTTTTCAGCCGAAATTCTTAAATGGAACATCACCGGCGACACCTTCTTGACAAAATTCGGACAGTACAAAAATCAGGATGGTTCAAACCTTGATATACCTATTGACGACATGACGCACGATGCAATCGACATAAAAGCATATTACTTCTTTAATAACAAACGGTTTTCTGCCGGAGCAGCTTATAATTATTCCAAATACCAGCTTAAAAGTTCTGGTTCATGGATACTTGGTGTAAATATCGGAAGACATAAAATTTCTATGGACTTTAGTGGTCTGCCGGATGATATGCTTGCTGACATACCGGAATTTAGACAGACTTATAAATTTAACTATATTGACTATGCGATTATAGGTGGTTACTCATACAACGCCGTTATGCCTCACAACTGGATATACAACATTACGATGACCCCATCAGTGGGATATAAACGAACATCGTTAAGAAGTGATGTGATGTCAAGACACAATGATAATCGGAATATGATTTCTATAAACTATCACGGTAAAATGGCATTGACTTACAACCACCGAGCAATGTTCCTTTCTGCGATTATCAGATTTGATGGTGGATGCTATTTTGACCGCGATTATACATTCTTCAATTTAATGAACAATGCTACATTCAACATGGGAATCCGATTTTAATTGTATGGTAGGATACCTTATTACAAAACAGTATAATGACAATAGGATTAGATGCCCATTGTCATTAGTCATATACTTTAATTCATTTATAATCTTCAACATGAACAAAATCCTCATTGTAGAAACCTCCGAATCTGACCGTCGGCTCATGTCCGGCTTGCTTGTCAAGCACGACTATGAGCCGATTGCAGTTGAGACGATGGAGGCTGCAAAGGACGAGGTGGCAAAGTTGCCGCCCGGCGCAGTTATCGTTGCGGACGTTACACTCCGTGACGGCTCTGCCAAAGAGAAGTTCCTTGAGCCGTAGGGCGAAAAAATCAACTGACTCAAATCAAACTTGCCGCGCTCGACCGCATCATCGCGCAAGCGCTTTCGCAGAAAGAAATCACCGTCGAACTCGCACCCACCCACGAAGTGCCGGACGACCGCATGGGAGTCAACAAAGAGGAACAGGACGGCGTAGAGAATAAGCAGGTCAACGCCGTTGAAACATCGGCTACAGAGACCCAAAAATCAATTGTAGCAGAGCCGTTACAACCTTATATAAACAGGCGTTATGCAAACGTTTCTTTTAGGCATAGTTAAGTGCTATGAGCAAGACA
>CAJJOX010000015.1 GCA_905193485.1 uncultured Porphyromonadaceae bacterium
CCCCGGCCTGATGTTTCTATACCTCGAATGTGCCGGCATGATGCTGATAAGGCAGGATGGCGCGCCCGGATTTGCAATGTCCATACAGGTAATCGCGGCTCTGCTCAATATCATTCTCGACTGGCTGATGGTATTTCCCATGGGGCTTGGCATAAAAGGTGCCGCAATCGCCACCTCCATTTCCTGCGGAGTCGGTGGTGTCATGGTGCTTGCCTACTTCATTTTCAAGGCACGCGTCCTGCGGTTTTATCCGCTGAAATTGTCTGCTAAGTCGCTCATGCTGTCATTGCGTAACGTTGGATACATGATCAAACTCGGTTTTGCCACATTCATAGCCGAAATGGCCATGGGTATCATGATGGTGACTGGCAACTATATGTTTATGAGCCTTCTGGACGAAGACGGAGTCGCCGCTTTCAGCATCGGATGTTATCTTTTCCCGATCCTGTTTTCAATCAACAACTCGGTTGCCCAGTCGGCGCAGCCAATCATAAGCTACAACTTCGGTTCTCACAATTTCGCACGTGTGAGAGCCGTGCTCGACACATCGCTTCTGACAGCGAGCATCTGCGGATCCCTTATCACGATTATGATGTGGCTTGGTGCGCCATGGCTCGTAAGAATATTCCTTTCGCCGGATGTCGAGGCCTATACGATAGCGCTGAAAGGGCTGCCTCTTCTTGGATTATGCGCCATTTTTTTCGCATTAAACATCACCTTTATCGGCTACTACCAAAGTTGCGAAAAAGCGGGACGCTCAATATTATACATGCTGCTGCGCGGTGTCATTTTCATCGTGCCCCTTTTCAATATCATGCCACGCATTATAGGCGTCGACGGGCTGTGGCTTGCGTTGCCCGCGTCCGAATCGCTGACGTTGCTGGTAATCGTCGCCATATATCTCCTGCAGCGCCGCGCTCGCCGTCAGGCGGCCACACTATGATGCGCTTTCGGCTTTGTCATCACCGAAATAATTCCTACCTTTGTTTCCGGAATGGTTGTTCCCGGAAATGAAGAGTCGTTTCCGTCAGGGAGCAATAATAGGGAACGGAGTGTGATTCTCCGACAGTACCCGCTGCTGTAATTTCCACGCCACGGCTTCGCCTCTGACGAAGACAAGCCCGGCAAATCACCTCGCACAATGTCACTGGCCGCAGGGGGGGGAGGGCGCGTGCGTGTGGAAGAAGTCAGAAGACCTGCCATTTTCAAGCCGAAGATCTCACCCGCGGGAACATGGGTTATCGCAAAGTCGTCACCGGACAACATTTAACAATGCCGGTCACATGAAATGATTGCCGACGCGAATCAACTGACTGCCCGTCCGCCAAGGTCAACGGTTTTATCGTATACCACGCGAACGGGATTTTATTTGCGCTCATTTTCAAAACCATTTCATATCGACTCAACCCTATTAATATCATAATGTATCGAAATCTATTATTATCAATTTGCATCCTGATGATCGCATCGGCATCCGGAATGATGTTTTTGTCATGCAACAGCGAAAACGTCATAACTACCGGAGAGGGTCCTGAGATAATCCTTGACAACCCCGACGGAGTATACGATGTGACCGTTGGAGGCGAACTCACCATTGCGCCCCGATATCTCAACGTCGAAGGTGCCACTTACCTTTGGACTGTCGACGGCATCAAAGCCGGTGACTCTCCGACATTCACACACCGATGGATGGAACAAGGTGAATTTTATGTCGACATCACAGTGACTACGGCTGCCGGACGCGTCACCGAGCAGTTGAGAGTCGATGTGCTGAAACCGGGAATCCCGTATATTTCTTTTCCGTTCGCCGGCGATGAGATTACGATTGCCCTCGGCACCGAATATCTCCTCACGCCCGATGTAGCCACTTCCGACACCGAAAATCTGCACATGACGTGGCAGATCGACAATCAGCCGCCATTTGAAAGCTCCACCCTGCGTTTCCATGCGGAACAGCTCGGGGCTTTCCGCGTCAAATGCACAACCGCCGACAATTCCGGCTCCGACACACGCGCTTTCACCATTAACGTCGTGGAACATCTTCCTTACGAACTGTCGTTCCCGCAGCTTTCCTATTTCCTGACATCCACCACACGCTATACATTCGCAGGCCGGCCCGTCGGACTGCGTCCCGTGATGAACCGCCTCGACGGCAAAGATTTTTCTTGGACCATTGACGGTAAAGCCACCGACTGCACGGATCGCACATTAATCTTCACCCCCGACAAACCGGGGGAATATACGATAACCGTCACGGTCGACGATAAAGCATCGGCATCGGTCACTGTCATCTGTGTCGATGACACCGAGAAATCGCGCCGACGCCCGGCCACAGCTTCAAGCTCGCCTTTCAGCGACAAGGTATATGAATGGACTCCCGCACCGGGACAGTTTATCGGCGACACTCAGACAGGCGGCATGACAGGCAATGAAATAACGCCCGAAGCAGCCAATGAATGGGCGCAAAAACGCCTTAACGGACAAAACTTCGTGTCACTTGGCGCATTTGGCGGCTACATCATCGTCGGATTCGACCATAGCGTGACCGCCGGATCGGCGGGATATGATTTCGCAATTCTTTCCAACGCGCTGCACAATGATACAGGCAACAGCATAGCCAACGAGCCCGGCATTGTCTACGTCAGTCAGGATGTGAACGGAAACGGCCTTCCCGACGACGGATGGTATGAGCTGCGTGGCTCCGAAACAGGTTCATCCGCCACTTTGACCGACTATGCCATAACCTACATACGCCCTGCCGCGCCAAAAATGAACGTACATTGGAGCGACAACCGCGGCAACTCGGGATATGTTGACTACCTGCAATCATTCCACCGACAGGATTATTATTATCCGTCATGGATCGAAGCCGATTCCTATACGCTCTATGGCACATGCCTCTCTTCCCGCACCACACAGGACCCCGCCACCGGATTCTGGTCCACGGAAGCCTTCGGATGGGGTTATGTCGACAACATCGGCAGCGATGAAATAGCCGGTGACACATCTTTCAGTGGACCCGGACAACGCACCGGATTCATGATCAGAAATGCCATGCTGCCCGACGGATCGCCGGTAACGCTTGACTATATCGACTTCATACGTGTGCAGACCGGAGTCAACAGCAAAGCCGGATGGCTCGGGGAACTCTCGACAGAAGTACTCGGATTTCAAGACTGTCGAATGACCGTTAAATAAGCCTCACCGAAACGCCATAAACATTCAGCGAATATTAAGCCATGACACATCCCGACCGATGCTGCACATATGCGATGCTGCAAAAAATCGCCATTGCCGTCATTATGACCCTTACATTTGCATCTGTCACCGGCTGCATGGAATGGGACTACGGCGAGCCCGAGGACTTCAATGCGTCCGATTCCGGACTTTTCATTATCAACGAAGGCAACTTTCAATATGGCAACGCCTCGCTTTCCTATTACGATCCCTCGACCGGCAGTGTCGAAAACGAAGTGTTTTTCCGTGCAAACGGAACAAAACTCGGCGACACGGCTCAGTCAATGTCCATTTTCGGCAACAAAGGGTGGATTGTGGTCAACAACAGCAGCACCGTTTTTGCCATCGACCTCGACTCTTTCAGAATTCTCGGACAAATCACCAATCTGACATCACCGCGCTACATCTGCTTCATCAGCGACGAAAAAGCCTACGTGTCGCAGATATGGGACAACCGCATTGCAATCGTCAATCCGACAACTTTCCGGATCACAGGCTACATCATTGTGCCCGACATGACAATGGAAAGCGGATCGACTGAACAGATGGTGCGATACGGCAAGTATGTCTACTGCACATGCTGGAGTTACCAGAATAGCATCATCAAGATCGACACCGAAACAGACCGTGTCGTCGACCGGCTCACCGTCGGCATCCAGCCCGCATCACTTGTCATCGACCGCAACAACAAGCTCTGGACCATCACCGACGGCGGCTATGAAGGCTCACCTTTCGGTTACGAAGCCCCTGCCCTATATCGCATCGATGCCGAAACATTCACCATCGAACACCGGTTCCGCTTTCGGCGCGGCGACACACCCTCTGATCTTCAGCTCAACGGTAGCCGTGACCGGCTATACTGGATCAACGACGACATATGGGATATGGATGTCAGCTCGGAACGTCTGCCGGTGCGTCCGCTCCTCAAAAGCCGTGGCACAAGATATTATGGTCTGTCCGTCAATCCGGTAAATGGAGAGATTTATGTGGCCGACGCCATCGACTATCAGCAGCAGGGCGTCATCTGCCGATACGGCACTGACGGAAACCTGATTGACGAGTTTTATGTCGGAGTTTCCCCAAGCGCTTTCTGTTGGAAATAACGGTTTACCCACCTCTCACCCCTGACGATCATGAAACGATCCGTAACCATTCATATATTGCTGATTGCCTTGACCATAGCGTTTGATGCCCGGGCACAGACCTCGTCACGTGCGCGTGCGCTTGATGAAGTAGTGACATGGGGCAGAAGACCGATGAAAGATATCGGCGTTCAGAAAACCACTTTTGATTCTCTGGCGCTTAAAGAGAACATAGCGTTGTCGATGGCCGATGTCCTCACATTCAACTCATCGGTTTTTGTCAAGAGTTATGGTCGCGCCACACTCTCGACCGTAGCTTTCCGCGGGACATCCCCGGGACACACACAGGTGACCTGGAATGGCATGCGCATCAACAACCCCATGCTGGGGACGACGGATTTCTCCACCATACCGTCATTCTTCGTCGACCGTGCGGCGATGCTACACGGCACATCCTCGGTCGGTGAAACAGGCGGTGGACTCGGTGGTCTTGTACGGCTTTCAACCGCTCCCGACGTACCCGAAGGATTCGGCATGCAATATGTGCAGGGAATCGGTTCATTCAAGACATTCGACGAATTCCTGCGCATCACATACGGTAATGACCGGTGGATATCGTCTACTCGCATTGTCTACTCGTCATCGCCCAACGACTTCAAATATGTCAACCACGACAAACGCATCAACATCTACGACGAGGAGGGTAAGATCATCGGTTCATACAACCCTACCGAACGCAACCGCAGCGGTTCCTACAAAGACTTCCACGCGCTTCAGGAGCTTTACTGCAAAATAGGCTCGGGCGATCGACTGTCGCTCAACGCCTGGTATATACACTCCGACCGCGAACTGCCGATGCTCACATCCGACTACGGTGATGAGCGCGAATTCGAAAACCGCCAGCGCGAGCAGACATTCCGCGGAGTGCTTGCCTGGGATCACAATCGGTCAGGCTGGAAATCCACACTGCGCGGAGGATTCATACACACATGGATGGCCTACGACTACCGGCGTGAAATAACCTCCGGAAACTGGTCGACAATGACACGCTCTCGCTCGCTGGTCAATACCGTCTACGGCCAGGCCGAAGGAGAATATTCACCGGCTCGCAACATCTATCTCACCGCCAATTTCGCACTCCACCAGCATTTCGTTCGCAGCGAAGACAAAAACATCATCTATCAGAACGACAACAGCGCGATTGTGGGCTACGACAACAGCCGCGTCGAACTGTCCGGAGCCATATCTGCCAAATGGCAGCCTGTCGAACGGATAGGCATTTCGGCTGTGCTGCGCGAAGAGATGTTCGGCGACCGCTGGGCTCCCCTCATCCCTGCACTTTTCGTTGACGGACTCCTCTCGCGGAAAGGCAACGTCATGGCCAAAGCCTCAATATCGCGCAACCACAAATTCCCGTCGCTCAACGATCTTTATTTCCTCCCCGGCGGCAATCCCGGACTGAAAAATGAAAGCGGATGGACCTACGACGTCGGAATAAGCTTCGACACCAGACATACGAATCCATTCCCCTTTTCAATCGGCGGCAGCGTTAACTGGTTTGACTCGCACATCGACGATTGGATCATATGGCTTCCGACCACCAAAGGATTCTTTTCGCCGCGCAACGTCAAAAAGGTTCACGCCTACGGCATCGAAACCAGACTCAACATGGCTTTCGAACCCTTGAAAGGATGGATTTTCGACATAAACGGATCCTATTCATGGACTCCATCCATAAACTGCGGCGAAAAGATGTCGCCGGCCGACCAGTCGATCGGAAAACAGCTTCCCTATGTTCCGCGCCATTCCTCATCGCTGACAGGACGGCTCTCATGGAAATCATGGAGCTTCCTATATAAATGGGCTTATTATTCCGAACGCTTCACCATGTCGAGCAATGAATATACGCTCACCGGCCACCTCCCCGCATATTTCATGAGCAACATATCGCTCGAAAAGGCGCTGCGGTTCAAACCCGTCGACCTTCATCTGAAATTTGCAGTCAACAACCTCTTCAACGAAGACTACCTCTCCGTGCTTTCCCGTCCCATGCCCGGCATAAACTTTGAATTTTTCATCTCTGTGACACCGCGCTTCTGACCGGCGGCATTCGGCGCGGAATCTACGTTGCAAATAAATCAAAAGAAGCCCTAAAGGAGTCTAAGACCCTGTCGGCGACGTTGCACATAGAACGGAAATGTTGTACCTTTGCAGGTCATGACAAAAAAAGGAAAACCAACCGACGACAACATCATAATCAAAGGAGCCCGCGTCAATAATCTCAAGAATGTCGACGTGGAAATACCCCGCAACCGGCTGACGGTTATAACCGGGCTTTCAGGCTCGGGAAAATCGTCGCTTGCCTTCGATACGCTATACGCCGAAGGACAGCGCCGCTACGTGGAGAGCCTGAGCGCCTACGCCCGCCAGTTTCTCGGGCGCATGGCCAAACCTGAATGCGACAAGATCCAGGGCATTCCTCCGGCTATCGCCATCGAACAGAAAGTCAACACACGCAACCCGCGAAGCACCGTCGGCACATCAACTGAAATCTACGACTACCTGCGTCTGCTCTTCGGACGCATCGGCACGACCTATTCACCGGTGAGCGGTGCCGAAGTCAAAAAGCACACAATAGAGGATGTGCTGAAAGTTGCCACATCTTATCCTGAAGGCACACGCATTGCCGTCACTACCCCGGTAAAGCCTTCGGAAGGGCGCAAAATGTCGACACAGCTCGAAATATTCCTCAAAGGAGGATACACGCGGCTCGTGCGCGACGGAAAAGATTTTGTCAACATAGCAGAACTCGTGCAGATCCCCGACCTCGACACGAGAAGCTGTGATTACGAACTGCTGATCGACCGCCTGACTGTAGCCCACGATGGCGATGACCTCAGCCGTCTTGCCGACTCGGTGGAAACAGCCTTCTTCGAAGGAAAACACCGGGCCACGCTCCTTGTGTGGGGTGATGACGGAAATGTCACACGCCACGACTTTTCAGACCTTTTTGAAGCCGACGGCATAGTCTTTACCGAGCCGTCGGAAATGATGTTCAACTTCAACAATCCCTACGGGGCTTGTCCACGTTGCGAAGGTTTCGGACGCACCGTAGGCATAGACGAGCGCCTCGTTGTGCCCGATCCGTCGCTCTCGGTCTACGACGACGCCGTTGTGTGTTGGCGCGGCGAAAAGATGAGCGAATGGAAACGCGCATGCATACACGCCGCGGCATCGGCGTCATTTCCGATCCACAAACCTTACAATGAGCTTTCTGACAGTCAGAAAGACTTTCTATGGCACGGCAACGGAGCATTCACGGGCATTGACGGATTTTTCAGGATGGTGGAGGAAAACCTTTACAAGATCCAATATCGTGTGATGCTCGCACGATACCGCGGCAAGACCGTATGTCCCGAATGCTACGGCTCACGCCTGCGGCGCGACGCTTCTTTTGTGAAAGTCGGTGGACGTTCGATCACCGAACTGGTGACGATGCCGGTGACCGACCTCCGCTCCTTTTTCCGCGACCTGCCTCTCACCGACCGGCAGCGCGCCATAGCGTCACGAATTCTCGTGGAGATCACCAACCGACTCGACTTCCTTACCGACGTCGGTTTGGGTTACCTTACTCTCGACAGACTTTCGGCCACACTCTCCGGCGGCGAGAGCCAACGCATCAATCTCGCCACCTCGCTGGGAAGCAGCCTGATAGGATCGCTCTACATCCTTGATGAGCCGAGCATAGGCCTGCATACCCGCGACACTGAGCGCCTCATCTCAGTGCTTCGCAAACTTCAGGGAATCGGCAACACCGTTGTGGTCGTAGAGCATGATGAAGAGATCATGCGGGCTGCCGACTACATCATCGACGTTGGCCCGGATGCCGGCACCGGAGGCGGAAAGATCGTCTATCAGGGCCCGGCCGAACGGCTCAGCGAAGCCTCGGCTGAGAGCTACACCGCACGTTACATCAACGGTGAGATGCAGATCGACATCCCCCGTCACCGCCGCCGCTGGAAAGATTATATCGAAGTGATCGGAGCTCGCGAACACAACCTCAAGAACATCGACGTGCGTTTTCCGCTCGAAGCCCTGACCGTGGTGACAGGAGTAAGCGGCTCCGGCAAATCGACTCTTGTGCGCGACATCCTTTACCGCGCTCTCATGCGTCAGCTCGACAACCCTGTCGACGCGCCGGGACTGCACACCGCCTTGCGTGGCGACATCCACCGAATCTCGGCGGTGGAATTCGTCGACCAGAACCCCATAGGACGCTCCACCCGAAGCAATCCGGCCACCTACCTCAAGGCCTACGATGAGATCCGCCGCCTGTTCGCCGACCAACAGGGCGCCCGACAGATGGGCTTTGGTCCGGGCTACTTCTCATTCAACACCGAAGGCGGCCGATGCGAGGAATGCAAAGGCGAAGGGTCGATCACCATCGAAATGCAGTTCATGGCCGACATCACCATACCATGTGAGGAATGCCACGGACAACGCTTCAAGCGCGATGTCCTCGACATCCGCTACCGCGGCAAAAACATCAACGATGTCCTTGACATGACCATCGACGACGCCATCGACTTTTTCAGCGAAGCAAATGGCTCGATCGAAAAGAAAATAGTGCGCCGACTGCTGCCTCTTCAGCAGGTCGGACTGGGTTACGTAAAACTCGGCCAAAGTTCATCCACCCTCTCAGGCGGCGAAAACCAGCGTGTGAAATTGGCTTACTATCTGGCCATGGACAAGCCGCAGCCCACGATGTTCATTTTCGACGAACCAACAACGGGGTTGCACTTCCACGACATCCGCACGCTGATGAAATCGTTTGACCGGCTGATTTCAATGGGACACACAGTGGTCATCATCGAACATAATCTCGATGTGGTGAAATGCGCCGATCATGTGATTGACATAGGCCCCGAAGGCGGCGATGCCGGCGGCAGCCTCGTGATAGCGGGCACACCTGAGCAAGTGGCCGCATGCGAAGCGTCATATACCGGCCGCTTCCTCCGTGAAAAACTTGAACCCGGCAAGCAGCCATCAAACACATAATCCCCTCCAAACCACCGACAAAGCAATCCAAATCGCCAATCCACATCAATTTAGCCTATCTCTTTCCCCAAAATTGTCTGCGAATTGTCTGCAAATCCTGAATTTGCGTCAACACTCTGTCAACGCCGTGGCATGGCTGCGCACAGTAGTGGATTACGATTTCTTGCCTTCGAGACGCTTTCTTTCTGCTTCAAAGGCTTCGAGGAAGTGGATTTCGACCGGGGATAGCTGATACTGGGTCCGCTCGCGGAATTTGTCGTATTCCTCACTGGCTTTTAGCTTGGCAACTTCGGCTGAGATGCATCCGGCATGGTTCAGCAATTCCTTACCCGACAGCTTCAGGAAATCGTCAAGCTTCTGAATCCAGTCCTTCATATACATCGGGACGTGGCTCTTTGCCTGAAGTTCGGCAAAGTCAAGATATAGATTGACAATTCGGTTGAGCATATCGACCTCTTCCTCCGAAAGATAATTCTTCGCAATCTCAGCCTCATGTTTGGTAGGCATGGCACCTCGCCATGTTGTCAAACCCATGAAATCCTTTTCGGCATTGGCACGGCCATAGATAACCTCTGCGGCTGTATGCCCGTGGGCGGCAAAGTGCATCTTGTTCTGCACAGTCTTGAAGAACTGTTGCGTGATGGAAGTACGAGGGTCATAATCTATACTGAGGGCATATATTTCCAGCACCTTGCGATAGAACACCTTTTCTGAACTGCGTATATCACGGATGCGGGCCAATAATTCATCGAAATAATTCCCCTGCCCGGCATTTTTGAGTAAATCGTCATTAAGCACGAATCCCTTAATCATGTACTCTTTTAACACTTGGGTTGCCCACTGGCGGAACTGTACGCCTCGATGCGAGTTGACACGATATCCCACGCTGATAATCATGTCAAGATTATAAATGGGAATCTTACGCTCAACCTGCCGTTTCCCTTCCGTTTGAACTTGTGCAAAAAATGCACAAGTTGAATCGGCGGTTAACTCACCTTCATCATATATTCTTTTGATATGTCGTTGTATCGTTGAACGGTCACGCTGAAACAACTCCGCCATCTGGTCTGCAGTGAGCCACACAGTCTCATTTGAGAGCCGAACCTCAATCTTCGTCTCTCCGCCCTGCGTCTGAAATAATATTATCTGTCCATTATCCATATTTATGACTAAAAGGCTAGTTAATATTTCTTATCTCAGAAAAGTAATGATAATATTATCATAGAGGTTTTCCGTAAATAGCTTTGTGGTAATCTTCATTTCCTTTTTCATAGTCGTGTTGAGCTTTTAAAGAATCTATCTGTCGTTGGGCCCAAGAACGCACCGTGCCCTTGGAGTGTGATAGAAGTGGCTCAAACAGAGGAATTCTAGAAGCATACATTGCAGATATCTCGTTTCCACAAAACGAGAAAGTGCCCATGTTTGAGCTAAATGCATCAAGCATATCTTTCTCGTCACCAAAATGGTCACACAGCCATAGGAAAAAGTCGCTGAGACCTGAAACCTTACCATCTTCTGAATAATTATAGACAGGGCACATTTGAGCCAGATTGACAGCAAGTGATGGTGACGAAGATAAACATATCTCCTTAATCCGATCTTCATTGCACTGAAACAGAGGTCCTGCACCCGAGCCAAATCCAGATCCAAGGTTCATTCTCATTGCGTGATAGAACAAAACTCTTTCGTCTTCGGCTGCTAAATCATTCAACATGGTGGGAAGTAATACATCTTCATATTTAGGAAGTAACGAAAAGTAAATATGATCAAATGGCTTGTTTATTAAATATGTCGTACTTATTGTCTTTACTATTAATTTGTGTACACTTACTGCAAATTCAGGGCGATTATGTTGTTGTAGCAAATCGCCCATAAAATCAACGACATCTCTATTTAAAGCATTGGTAGAGTCTGAAAATTCATATTGAATCAAGAGATTTTCAACCTTTGTTAAGGGATTCTCGTCAATATCCTTTATATGAAATCTTAATCTACTAATTAAATAAGGATAAACGACCTCTATTCTATCAATATTATCGTTTAGCATTTGAATAGCAAAATCGACAATATTATTAAATCCATGTCTAATAATACTATTCGCCAGATAATTATTAAAGCAATAATTATCGTAGTCTTTACTGGCATAACCGGCTTGCATGTGATCATATTGACTCTCAAATTTATTTTCAATTATTCCAGATAAGGAAGACGCAAGCCGAAAACGTTTAGATTTATACCATTCATCTCTTAACGGTATTAAATGTTGTCCATCTGGCACTTGAGCCAACAAGGACATTATAAATCTACTTTCAACATTACACGGCAATTTCTGGACAGCCTTTGAAAGCCCATCTATGAGTTCATATGATTTATCCTTAGTTTGTATAATCGGGTTTATAGCACGAATTAACCAGAACCAGTCAGATGAATTGTCCTGACAAATATTTATAAATTCTGATGTCTCATAAATCCTCTTATTGATGAATTCAAGTGCAAAAGGTTCCATTTCTCGTCTGAAAATATCTACCTCTTCTTCAAAGCTCTTATGCTCAATTCTTCCATTATGAATATCTTGAATATGCGCTTTAAGTTTGCCAAAGAACAATTTAGGCTCCAATTTGTCCATCAAATATTTCAGAGTCGTTTTAATCTTCTCATCAGTCATATTTTTCCAGTAATAAATATTACTAAGAGACTCCCTCATAGCGGGCCAGTCAAAGTTTTTTTGTTCAGAAATAAATCCAATTATGTCAAACAACAATTCCGATTCATAAGAAATAAGACCCATTGCATGATTTGAAATCATTTCAGCTGCTTTGTCAAGGAATGCTCCATCTTCCTGTACGATTTCTTTTAATAATTCAATAACCCCAGTCCAATATACATGAATCTCTTCAGGTGTTGGTTCATAGTCTTTCGGAAGTTGAGAACTCGGAGAAATTTTGGAAAATCCATGAGAATACAAAGCATTATTGATAGCTGATAAAACTAAATTACCATTCTCTTTAAGATTCTCTCGAAGATAAAGAATTACCGAAAATCGATCATCTAAACTCGCCGATGTTCCAGAAAGGAATACGTGGAATAACTGATTAAAATCTCCATTTGAATTATTACCAAAATCCTCATTTTCTGCATTTGCCAATTTAGCTAATGCGAGCGCACTGCTCTTAAATGCATCTGAAAAGCTGACAGTACGTTCAAGAGTGTAAATCAAATTTCTGCGAGTTTCATATTTAATGTTCTCTTTAATCCAATCGGTAGTGTTTCTTTTTAGCAACGAGAATATATTGGATGAGACATCTTGCGGATTCACTGTACTCATTGAGAGGAGTAGCCGTGAACCCACTTCTGTGAATGCAACCCTCTCGTCATGAAAAGACCCGTTATTAAGATTATTAAGTTTCGCATAAAGGTGACGAGCAAACGCAGAATCTGTCATCTCCTGAAATCTTCTTGACATTGCTCCTGTTAGGCGTTGTTTTAAAGAGTCTTCCGCAGAGTTTAAAGCATTAAAAACATCAGCCATTGCCTCCCCATTCTTCTCCAACCATTTCTCTGCTAACCATTCAGCAAACGGTCTGGGACGAATACGAATGCAAGGACCAACCTCCTCAATAAGTTGACGCGATATAAACTCTCGGACAGTATCCTTAATAGTGCATCTTGCGACCTCTTTGTTAAGTTGAAGATGATTTATTTCCGGAGTGCTACATATCCAATCAAACTCATCATTGTAGGAATCTTTATACCCTATCGGTTCAAATAAAGATAGCGCTTCCATTGTCTCTTTTGATTTCGCACCATCTAAAAGAGCGGCAAGTATATCATCTATCTTTTTATTTTTTAAATTATTATTTTTTCTATATCCCTCGATCATAAGCGATGCCATAAATGGGATACCTCCGCTACGCTCTTTAATAGCTTCCTTTATCTCGGGATGATCTTTTAATGAATCTTCTTTATCCAGCATCGCCTCTACCACAAACACCGTATCTTCATATTTCAATTCCAATAATGGAGCAGACACACTCTTTTCGTCCGGGATTAGGACATTATATACTGTTATCAAGCGAATATCTTTCCCACTTTCATTAATAAGCTTCTGTATACGAATGGCTGTATCTTTATCACAATCATCAACAATTAATGTAATAGATTTATTTAGCCTTATAAAAGAGGGAATAGCTTTTATACAATCATAAGAACGAGAATAGAAAACATTTTCTTTTCCTGAAAAAGTTTCAGCAATTATTCGGGTTTTACCCATACCCGACAAAGCCATAAATCTCAAACTTTTTTGAGATGGGTCAACAAGTTGTGCCATAATTCTGTCTATAGCCGGACATGATATGAATTCAGAAGACATTAGACCTTCTGACATATTGATATAATCATCCATAGGCACAAATGGATATACTTGTTCTTTTAAATACTGTTTTTCTTGCTGCTCTTTTTCCTCTTGTTGAATCCTAATATACTGTGCTCGTTCTTGATGAGATGGAAAGCCAAATTTCTTACATCCAAAATTATTATCCAATAAGAACTCTTGACTATTTGGCTGATGATATTTGGAAACACAGAAACCGGATTTAGAATTGAAATCAATTATTTGAAATGCGTTCTTATACCGGCTATTCTTTTCATAAATATTATCCGAAAGATTTCCAGCTGATTTTACATTCAAGAACGATGCATCTTCTTCTAATCCCTCATATTTAATTAGTTCAGAATGAGCATGACCTGTGCATAATAGATCAAATTCTTTTGCAATTAAGATAGTGGCTTGGTCTCGTTCGCACACCTTTAGCATATCTATAGGGTAATGAGTAAGTGCTATCTTCAAATCACATCCTTGTAGGTGGTCAGTATGCTCTGATATTTGATTTAACCCTATAACAACTTTATTTACATCATCAAAGCCACATCTCCAAACTGAATTAAGAGATGATATGCCAACGGTTAATCCATTAGCTTGTAACTTATATGTGGATAATAATGGGAATGATTTATATTCAATTTCCGGAAATGCAGAGTAGTGTTTTTTTTCAAATTCCTTATATTGAGTTATTCTTTTCGTAAAATCACTCAGATCATCTGCCTTAGAAAGTTTCGTAATAATATCTTCCCATGTTTCTATCCCACTTTCAAGATCCTTCTCCATTCGGCGACTATCAGCATTCCTATCAATATCATGATTCCCGGGTGAGAAAATGAAACAATACATAGGAAGACCTATTGTTTCAGTAATAGGTTTAATAACTACATCTACGAAAGTAGATAGCCCATTTGTTATACTTTCAAAACTAACACCACCCTTGTCAAGAATATCTCCAGAGAACAAAATCAAATCAATTTTTTTGTTTTTGCAGATGTCCTCCAAGCATTTCTGCATATATTTAATAATATGCTGTGATTCTGCGATCTTTCCATTATTTAGATGAAAATCAGAGAAATGCAATATCCTAAGCGACTTATCCATATTAATCTTTATTGTAAAGAAATATTTATGTAATGTATGCTATCCGAGGATCAAATTAGGATTCTATTGCAATTTTTATATTTGAGAAAGTTTATTCAGGTGATCTTGAGAGCGAAAAGTAAGTGTTTCAATAAAACTGTTCATGTACTCAAAATCTGGTGTCCCATTTGGTTTTACAGGGATCTTTATAGTATCCTTCTCCATTGCATCCTTATTCCATTTATCAATAAAAGCATAATTCTGTCCTTTCTTTTTCAATATGGGGATAAGAAACATTGCAATGTTGCGAGTTAATGGAAATTTTGGATATAGCACGTTAATATCATCGGAGGCCCAAAATGGCATCTCTTGGTAAAACGACTCACCAACGGATCCATTATAAGCAACAGTTATAGTATTGGCTGGATGTAATTCTGAATTATTAGCAATATAGGCAGTAATTCCGTTATTGGCAGAACTTGCGCCAATAAAGGGAATATTTCCCTCTTTCATATCTTTCTTAGTAAGACGGGTTCCTTTTACAACTTTAAAAAGTTGAGAGATCGGTATATCACTCCAATTATTCGTTGGTAGAACTGTCTCTATATGACGAGCAAGCATATTACAACGAGTATCAATATCACTATTTACGCGTTGGATTAAAGTGTCTATGAACGTTTCCATAAAATTATAATCAGGAGCTCCATCAGCGCACGAAGGCAGCAGAATGAAATTCTTTTGGATAGCCCGAAATGAAATTGAGTCACTCCACTTATAACTCTCGGATAACGATGCTTTTAAGGCTGTAATTAAAAATAAATATACGTTCTCTTTACGATATTTTGATTCGATGAGATATAATGCTAAGTTATGACTATCATTAGAGACAAAGTCATTTTCTTGATATGAGAACGCAAGGGTTTTACCTCCAATGAGTATGCAATTGCCTTTATCAAGTAATAAAGGATCTACATTTACATAAGTAGAAACTCCATTGTTAACAGATGATGCAGTAACATATGGATAAACACCACTATGTGGCGTTATATCTCTACTAAGCACACAATTTGTGTTCTTAATAAGGAATATGTCAGTAATTTTATATGTGTTCCAACATGAGGTGTCAATTCTCTTCATGGTTAGACTCCTTAGGAATAGTAAACATAAATTTATTTACATCTTCAGAAGCATGAGATTGATATAAGATCTTATTAGCAATTCCTTCTTTAAAATCTTTAGAAAGGATCTCACGCTTGAACAATTCATAGTCCATAAGAACAGACACAAAGTCCTCCTCAAACAATTCAAACGGTGGTTTAGGCATTTGATAACTCAAATGTTCAGTGGGCATAACCCACTGAATTGAATCATCACCTGATTGGCGACGAATTACTTCTACCCAGTAATCTTCAATATCTTGCCAACGATTCCGAATATCTTGGCGACCTTGATTTTTTACAGTTTCTAATCCATCCTCCGATATATAGCAAGCGAATATTGCCTTATCTTTATGCGGTTTGCCGGCAGTAAAGATAAATATTGAAGTGGTTACTCCCTCATTAAAAGTCTTTTCTGGTAACTTTATGATTTTTTCCAATGAGTGCTTTTTTAGAAGCTTTTTCCCTCCGTGCTTTTCAAGTTTCTTGTCTGGAAGGATAAAAGCACATTTCGTTCCGGCAGGTACACTATCCAGAACATTTGTAACAATCTTCATGCACCCATACTTTTCTTCAAAAGGTGGGTTCATTAAGATTTTTGTAATTCCAATAGAATCAATCCATTTTTTAGCCTCTTCACTGCGAGTGTCTAATTGTCTAAGATTCGTTTTGCCATCCTTATGAATAAGCATATTTGCGCATGCAAGAGCAAATATCTCACGATCAAATTCGATCCCATATAACTGAGTTTTTTGAATCTCCGTCGCCTTAGGTGTATTTATGCCTCCAGCTTCTTTAATCATGTTGCACATGGACTTCACTAGAAAAGCACCACTACCACAGGCAAAATCACCTACAATGTCATTCTTATCAACTTCTATAAGACGGTACATCAACGATGTAATGTGGTCGGGTGTAAAGACCTGACCATGTTCAGATTTCTTCTTATAACGATTGAATTCGTTAAAGAAAATGCCCATTACATCTTCGCCGTTCCAAAAATCAGAATTAATATTATCAGAGATTTGAGAGACCCAATCGATAAAGTTGTCAATAGCCTCTTGGTTCTCTGTGGAATTCATCTTTATTTCAGAATATACATCAAGTAGAATGTCAATTTTCTGATTTTGTTTACGTTCTTCTTCCAGAGATTTAGCAAGAGTGGAATGAATCGAAGTATGGAAAGTCTGATAGTTCATTCCTGCAACAAGTGGAGCACCATATCTTTTTGCAACAAGAGCACAAGCCGTAAATATCATTCTATGATATAAATTCTTGATGCCAAAGTCAATATGCAGGCTGTCATTTATTCGTTTGGTCAGAAGATATATTATACCTTTGTTGATACGATTTTGTGAGAATAATCCTAGATAATATTCTTTATTTTGAAGTACGGATTCTCCCTCTCGGCATAATCCATTTAAGAATACCATGATGTCCTCTCCATTGTATAATATACCGACAACATTTTTGTATTTTGTCCGTGCAAAGTTACTACAAAAAAGTGAAATGCGGAAGAATATGGTAATGGATTTGATTTACAGGGGTTTCATTAACGCTGCCAATTATTCTGAGAGCCATTACAATCCACGCCGAAGCCAAATCAAGACGGAGCTACGTTACTTGTTCGTAACCACGCCCAATAGGTGACGAAATGGACACGAATAACGAAACAAGGCCTTAAGGATTAGTGAGTTACTGACAACTCACGCAAAAAATCCGGTAACAAAAAAAGATTGCGCCGTTCTTCCGCGATTTGCGTATCAGAGGAGGGCTCTTCACCAACTAATTTTGAACAAAAAAAATTAAGGACGATGAAGAGTACATTTTCAGTTATTTACTACCTCAAACGTCAGGTAGTGAAAAAAGACGGGACGGTTCCCGTCATGGGACGCATCACGGTGGACGGCAGCCAGACGCAATTCAGTTGCAAACTGACCATCGATCCCAAGTTGTGGGACACCAAAGGGGGACGTGTCACGGGCAGAAGCACGGCGGCACTCGAAACGAACCGCATGCTTGACAAGATGCGGGTGCGCATCAACAAGCACTATCAGGAAATCATGGAGCGTGACAACTTCGTCACGGCAGAGAAGGTGAAGAACGCCTTTCTCGGACTGGAACACCGCTATCACACGCTGATGCAGGTGTTCCAGCAACACAACGAGGACTATGCCAAGCAGGTGGAAGCAGGCATGAAAGCCAAAGGCACACTCTTGAAGTACAAGACCGTTTACAAGCACCTGCAAGAGTTTCTCAACATCCGTTACCACGTGAAGGACATCGCGTTGAAAGAGCTTACCCCCGCTTTCATTTCCGACTTCGAGATGTTTCTGCGCACGGACAAACACTGCTGCACCAATACCGTGTGGCTGTATGTATGCCCACTTCGGACGATGGTGTTCATCGCCATCAACAACGAATGGCTCACACGCGACCCGTTCAGGGAGTATGAAATCAAGAAGGAGGAAACGACACGCAGTTTCCTGACCAAAGACGAAATCCGCCTGCTGATGGAAGGTAAACTGAAGAACGCCAAACAGGAACTATACCGCGACCTCTACCTGTTCTGCGCCTTCACGGGCTTGTCATTCGCCGATATGCGCAATTTGACGGAAGAGAACATCCGCACCTACTTCGATGAACACGAGTGGATAAACATCAACCGCCAGAAGACGGGCGTGGTGTCTAACATCCGCCTGCTTGACATTGCGAAACAAATCATCGACAAATACCGCGGGCTGTGCGAAAACGGCAGGATTTTCCCTGTTCCCCACTACAACACGTGCCTCGCCGGGATCCGTGCCGTCGCCAAGCGTTGCGGCATCACCAAGCATATCACGTGGCATCAGAGCCGCCATACGGCAGCCACGACGGTGTTCCTCTCCAACGGTGTACCCATCGAAACAGTCAGTTCCATGCTGGGACACAAGAGTATAAAGACAACGCAGATATACGCGAAGATAACCAAAGAGAAGCTCAACCAAGACATGGAGAACCTTGCCGCAAGATTGAACCAAATCGAGGAATTTGCAGGATGTACCATCTAAAACAGAGACGCCATGAAACGTGACATAATCATTATAGAGGACAAGACGGTCAGCGTAACCGGTAACGAGGTATGGATGACCGCCGGGGAAATCGCCGAAGAGTTCCATGCCACCGTCCCGGCAGTGAACGCCGCCATCAAAGCCGTCCGCAAGTCGGACGTGCTGAACGACTACGAGGTATGCCGCTACATACAGCTTGAAAACGGCCTGTACGCGGATGTTTACTCGCTTGAAATCATCATTCCAGTAGCCTTCCGGCTGAATACCTACTATACACACGTGTTCCGCATGTGGCTGGTGGAAAAGGCACTCTCAAAGGAAAAGAGGCAGGCATACGTGATGTTCATACAGAACGGGAAAACCGGATATTGCTGAACACGCATACAGACAACGAAAAAGGAAACGGACAACACCATCGGGTGCTGTCCGTTTCCTTTTTTTTCATGCAACCGCCTTATTCCTGCGGCTTGAGGTAATTCGCCTCCAACAGTTCACGCAGTCCCGATTCGGGATAAAGCACCTTACCTGCCAGAAGGATAAAGGGCAACATCCTGTTGTTGCGATACTCCTGCAAGGTGCGGCGGCTTACCCGGAGCATTTCCGCCACCTCCCTGTCCGTCAGGTAATGTTCCCCGTCCAGTGGCGGACGGTAACTTTCCAAAAATGCGGAGAGCCATTTGGAGCCTTTGAGCATATTCTGTATCGCGGTGGCAACCGGCTCGTCCTCCATTGTGAAAACCTCGTTGTTCTCGTTCATCATAACATCGGATTAAGTGGTTAATAAAAACAGAGTCATTTTCCATCGGGATAGATCGTGCCGATAAGCGGAATAAGCCGCCTGACCTCCTCCGGCCTGTAATAGAACCTGCGGTTCATCTGCGAGTAGCCGATAAGCCGCCTGTCACGCAATGACTGCAACGTGCGCGGGCTGATTCTCAACTGCCCGCAGACCTCCTCGCCCGTGAGCCACCTTTCCAGCCGCCCGCCGTCGCTTTTGCGCCTGAGGGCGGCGACTTTCTCCGAGAGGGCGTTGAATGACGCCAGCATCATCTCGAAGGTCTTTTTCTCGATAGATACGATTTCCATATACCAAAACATTTAATGATTTACCGCAAAGGTAACGCAGCCGCCTTGAATGCGTGCCGTTTTCCGCTATACGGCAGCTTGTTGCGCCGGTTGTCCGGGTTACGGAGTCACTTTCAAAGAAAATCTTACGTGAGTCACGTAATGAGTTGTTAAAGCCCCTTTTGTTTATTGCCGAATTTTGTCGCAGAAACAAAAAG
>CAJJOX010000016.1 GCA_905193485.1 uncultured Porphyromonadaceae bacterium
GTAGGGAAAGTTCTTTGTCAAGACTCATTTCCACGCGTACATGACCGGGATTGTCGTATTGATATTCGATTTCGCGCACCATTCCGACCTTGTAGCCGTTAAGGTTGACTGGTGCCGATTGAGCCAGTCCGGCCACGTCGGAATAAGTGGTGTAATAATAGTTGGCCGGCTTAAATATGTTGTTGCCTTTGAGATATTCGATGCCGAAGTAAACCACAACGAGAGCCACTATAACGGAGAGGCCGATTGCGAATTCTTTTGAGTGTCTGATCTTCATCTTGATTATCTTGAATGGTGTTTTTTATTTTTTTCGTCAGTTAAAAAATGTTGTCGGTTAGTTGTCGGTTATTTGACGCGATGCCCGTCGACGGTCTTGATGACGAAAGCATCAGGGAATTTTTTTCTTACGGTTTTCAGTTGTGCCGCTGCCGCATCCTGTGACGGGAACTGGCCATAGGTATATTTATATATCTTGCCGTCTTTGTAGTGACTTACCGGGCTGAGCCCTTTGAACTGAGGTGAATCGGCTTTAAAGAGGCGGGGGGATGCAAGGAATTGAATTTTATAGACCGTTTCTCCGTTGGAAACAGAAGCGGATGAGGAATCCGATGCGGAAGCGGATTCGGAGTCAGGGCCGGAGGTGACGTCAGGATCGGATCCGGATTTTCGATCGGCCTTATGGCCAAGCGTCTTTCGATAATTGTCAATGCCGTTGGTTATTGCTTCGGCAATCTTACGCTGTCCGTTTTTTGAGTTGAGGAATTTTTCACGAGCCGGATTGCAGATGTAGTCCATTTCGATGAGGATTGCCGGCATGGTTGAATGGAGGAGAAGCCACAGCCGGCTTGTTTCGTTGACGTGTTTGTCAACCAGTCCGGCATGGCTCACGAGTTCACGCTGTATTTCGTTGGCTACAGAGTTGCTTTTGCCCATCATTTTCGTCTGGTTGATTTCGGTGAAGATGTAATATTCAGGCGAATTGTCAAATCCGGCATATGTGGTTCGGTAGTCGTCCTCAAGCAGAATCGCGCTGTTTTCGCGCATGGCGAGGTCGATGTTGTCGTCGGCGTTGTGTGTGCCAAGGACGTAGACCGAAGTGCCGGACAGGGATTTGCGTTGCGGGTTGCTGTTGGCGGCCGAGTTGCAGTGGAGTGAGATGAACAGGTCGGCGTTGACGGCCTTGGCTTTGTCCATGCGCCCCTTGATGGTGACGAATACATCGGTTGACCGTGTGAAGACCACCTTCACATCCTTGTATCTCGATTTAATTTCTTCGCCAAGCCGTTTGGCAACCGCCAGATTAATATCTTTTTCGTTGCTATAACTGCCGGGAGCGCCGCCATCTTTACCGCCATGTCCGGCATCAATGACAACCACGAAATCTTTTGCCGAAGCATGGAACGTGCAGAAGAGGCTCACGGTGAGGAATACCATAAGCGTCGCAGCAAAATTTCCTAATCTGTGAAAAGACTTGTTCATGCACGAGGCCTGACACTGATATAATATGTGCGTAGCCGGTTGCAAAATTACAAAAAGATGGCATAAAAACTTAATTTTGATTGTGGAAATGGGAAAGATGTAGAACTTTTGCGTAATTTTGGCCTATATTAATCAGGCGGAAGATATGAAACACAACAAATATCAATTGTCCATTGCAGTCATCGCATCCATGTTTCTTGTCGCGTGTTCGGGAGCCGCAAACGATAAAAACAACGACACCCTGACGAAGGTGGAGGCGATTGCTGTTCCGGCAGAAAAGATTGAGATAGAACGTTTCGACCGGGCGGTGGCGGCATATCCTACAGCATCGGCAGAATCACGTGATTCTCTCATCGTCCGTTATGCTCCGATCGTGGATGTGATGCGCGTCATAAGCGGAGGCGGCAGCGATGACGAAGTGATGGCTGCACTTGCGGCATCGGCTGCATCGAAGGTGTTTCAGCCCGACGTAGAGCGTCTGCTTCCCGATCTGTCTTCGGTTTCTGCCGCTCTCGGGTCGTTGAAAGCGGCAATGGCGCGGACTTTGCCTGAAGTGAAATTTCCGGCACGCGTTTTTGGCTACGTCACCCCTTACAGTCAGTCGGTGGTCATTGCTGACAGTGTCGTGCTGCTGGGCTTGAATCATTTTCTGGGATCTGATTATGAAGGCTATGGTTCTTTTGACGAATATGTGCGTCGCATGAAAACGCCATCGCGGATACCTTATCAGGTGGCGGAGGCTCTGATACGTTCCGGATATCCTTATGACGAAGCCGATGGCCAGACTGTGCTTTCGCGTCTTCTGTACGAAGGAGCGGTTGTCACCGCATTGAAAGATGTCGTGGCCGGTTCCTCGGCTGCCGATGCAATGGGCTATACCGGAGAAGAGATGAAGTGGCTCACCGATAATGAATCGCGGATATGGCAAAAGATGTCGGGGGAGGAGATGCTTTTCAGTATCGATCCGGTGATAGCGCACCGCCTTACCAATCCCGCACCGTCGACGCCTTTAATCAATCCACGGGCACCGGGACGTGCGGGCCGATATATCGGCTACCGTATAGTGGAAAGCTATTTGAAATCGCATCCCGACATTGCACTCCAGACGCTTCTTACCCCCGGTTTTTATCAGTCGGGCACGACGCTGAAGGATTCGGGATATCGTCCGTGAAAGTGTTAAAACCATGGTGGTTGCCGTGTTGTTAACTTAAATTAACCTTTGCTTCGAAAGTCGCATGAATAGTGGCGGTGTGAATGGTGAAGAGTGGTTAATGAGCGGTGTATCATAGTGTTAATTTTGCAGTTGCGACGATATTTTGTAAATTTGCGGTGTTTTTACTAACGGATCCCCGCGAAGAGTCGTGGCGGATATGCCGAAAATCGGCAGGATTTTGTTGCTGTGCAGCTAACGACTGATACAGAAATCGAGCTTCGGCGGCAGCGGAATCTTATGTTTAACATAAAAGGAAAGTAATGAAGAAAACAATGAACATCATTGCGATCTTCGCAGTTCTTCTCCTGATGGTTTCGGCCAACACCGAGCGCGTAAATAATGCTGCCGAAGGCATGAAAGCGCCTTATTTTACGGTGGAGGGCACGGATGGCAAAGCCGTTTCGTCATCTGATTTCAACGGACGCTTTGTGATAGTGAGCTTTTGGGCATCGAACGATGCCTCGTCACGCATTGCTGCCAATCGTTATGACAGTTATGTTGAAAGCGTCGGAGAAGAGCAGGTCGGTCACGTATCGGTCAATTTCGACCGTAATCAGCGCCTTTTTCGTGAGATAGTGCGTCGCGACGGCCTTAATGGCGAATCGCAGTTTCATGTGAATCCAAAAGAAGCTTCCGAACTGATACGGAAGTTTGAGATGGAGAAAGGACTTAAATCCTATCTCATCGACCCTGATGGAAAAATTGCGGCCGTGAATCCGACAGCCGCCGATCTTAATGAGATCATCGGGGCTTGACAACGCTTAGAAGCCGGAATCCCGAAGCGGGGATCCCGGTTTTTGTGTAATTTAGGGTCGGCATGGATATCTGCCATTATACGGGGATGCGATGATACGGGTGCCGGTTTATGTCGGTTTCGTAATGAGAGCGGGTAGCGAACGGTTGACAGGTTTAGCAGGAGTGAAGGAACCGGGCTACCAAGTCGGGCATTGTGCAGTCGGTGTCGGCAAACTTTTGCAGTGTCGTTGCCGTATGGTCGATGACGGCCGGAGGGAATACTCCGCGAGATTCGTAGATTGCCCGGTCGGTGAGAAGTGCGTCGGCCGATTCTGAGCAAGAAGCGGGCAGGAGATCAAGAGATGCGAGGCGCGCAGCATTTTCGGGGCGGTGAATGTCGACGTCGACATATGTGTCGGCGGCTTTATCGAGCGCGCGATCCATTTCCCAGCCGTATCGGCAGGCTACGGCCAGAGCCGCTATGAGCAGATAGACGTCGGCGGATCCGTCGGCAGAACGTATTTCGACGGTCTGTTTGCCTTCGGTTGGAGCAACAGAAGCATGAGATCCGGGATTGACCGATGCGCACATGTCGATATCAGTGGTCCAGCCCAATGGGACGCGAACCAGGACTGAACGGTTGCGGTCGCCCCAACAGATGTTTGTGGGTGCTTCCTGATGGGGGACAAGGCGGAAATAGGATGTGGGATTGGTGTTGCCGAATGCAGTGATGGAGCGAGCCATGGCCATCATACCGGCTATTGCACGGCGTGCGTCATCACTGATATGCCGTGTTTCGTCGAGCATCATGTTGCGGCCGGTGGCCGGGTCGTTGAGCCGCATGTGGATGTGGAGTCCCGAGCCGGCTTTGCCTGTGGTGATTTTGGGGGCGAATGTGACGGTGTAGCCCATGCGGTGTGAGAGATTGCGGATTATCCATTTGGCGATTATCAGCTGATCGGCAGCATCCTGCGCACGTACCGGCAGGAATTCGATTTCGTTTTGTTCGTAGATCATCCCGTCGGAGGTGAAATTGCCGACTTCGGAGTGTCCGTATTTGATGCGTCCGCCGGCTGCCGCAATATAGCTCATGCAGAGAGTGCGGAATTCATTGAATTTGGCAAAAGGGGCCGATTCGTGATAGCCGTGCTGATCGGTGGCGGGATATGTGCCGTCGTCGGGTGCGATGACATAAAATTCCAGTTCGCCCATGGCGTTGAATTCGAGCGATGTCACTTTTGTGAATTCTTCGCATGCTTTTTTGAGTATCTGTTCAGGCGAGTTGGCAAGAGGTTGTCCGTCTTTGTCGAAAAATGTGCATAGCATCGTGACAGTCGGGATTTCGGCGAACGGGTCGCGAAAAGCTGTCGAGAAACGGGGTATTACGTAGAGATCGCTGTTGGCGGGATCGATATGTGGGAAGAGGCTCGAACCGTCGACGCGTTCGCCGAAACTGAGGATGGTGTCGAGATAGCAGAGATCGTTGATGATGAAGTTGAGAGTCTTGAGGCGTCCATCGCCTGCCGGATACATGAAATTGACCATTTCGATCCGCTCTGTTTCGATGTAGCGGATGATGTCGTCCTTGGTGAATTCGTGAGCCGGTTTCTGAAGCGTCTGTATGAGATGATTCTTGTTGAGTGAGATTTCTGTGTTCATGATGGGATTGATTTGGTCTTAATCACCGTTGAAATTGAGTGAATCGATGATGTCGAGGGCGCGGTCGAGATCGCGTGCCCGAACCATTAGCCTAAGGCCGCCAAGATCGCCGCCTACGGGATAGATGCGCGAGAAAAGTTCGTTGTCTATGATGCACACGATGCCTTCCTGCTCGAGCACCGATTGCGCGATGTGGGCCTCTGCGTCTGATGTGAATTCGCGGCAGAGGACTATCTCGTTGTCGTGGCGGTTGTAGGTTAAAGCCATAGGGATTATTGTTTATGGTTAGGTGGGGGATAGATAAAAAGGGACTACTCGCATAGTCCCTTCTTATGAGTTTCCAATAGGTACAATTTCTAAGGTAAAAAAGATTGCGTTAGGTTTTACGCCACAAAGATATCCCTAAAATTTGCCTTGTGACAAATATTTTTATATGTTATGCAGCAGTGTTTTTGGCTATATTGAGGGATGCGCTGTCTGCAACGATTTGATTCTCAATTGAAATTTGATGGTGTGTATTTGTGTGGATAAATGTTAATATTTTCTAATGCATGGGTCTGTGGATTGTTCTATACGTCCATGTGATTGTGGGGATGCGACATTTTGTGAAGAGTGAAATCATGTCCGTCCCAGACACCGTAGGTCATCAGGCGGAAGCCGTCGCCAAGCACGATGAGGCGGCTGTCGGGAGCAACCGGCTGATCGACAATGGTGTGTCGATGTCCGAAGATGAAGTAGTCGGCATGCCCTTCATTGAGATTGTAGTCGCGTGCAAAGCGGATCAGCGGATCATTGTCGGGTAAAACGGCATCGCGCGAAGGCGTGTCGGCCGAGAGGCGGCTGTGGTTTGACCAATTGTGGGCGAATCCGACAGTCCACCTCGGGTGGATGGCGGCATAGAGCCATTGTGCGAACCGGTTGCGGAAAATTCGTCGCATGATCCGGTAGGAGCGACGCAGTTCACCTACGCCGTCGCCGTGTTCCATCACGAATCGTCGGCCGTCGATGTCGCGGATCAGAGTACCGTCGGCAATGGTCAGTCCGATTTCCTTGGGAAGGTAGTCGAAGATCCAGATGTCATGATTGCCTTTGAGCCAAGTGATCTCGACACCTTGGTCGGCAAGGTCGGCAAGAGCGCCGAAAAACCTGATATATCCGCGGGGCACTACCGTGCGGTATTCATACCAGTAGTCGAGGATGTCGCCAAGCAGATATAAAGAGCGGGCAGAAGGGGCAATGCGGCGCAACCAGTCGACAATCATGCGTTCGTGCCCGCGGTGATCGGTTATGTATCCGGCACCGAGGTGCAGGTCGCTGACAAAATATGTGTTGGTGCGTTGCGTTGTCACGTCGGGGAAGGGGGGGGAAGATCAGAGAAATCCGAGTTCGAGTTTAGCTTCTTCGCTCATCATGTCTTTGTTCCATTCGGGTTCAAAGACAATGTTTATGTCGACGTTTTTTATGCCCTCGATGCTTTCGAGTTTGATGCGCATGTCCTCCACGATGAAGTCGGCAGCCGGACAGTTGGGAGCTGTGAGTGTCATATTAATGTGAAGGTTGGCGTCGTCGTCGATGTCGATGAGATATATAAGGCCGAGGCTGTAGACGTCGACGGGAATCTCCGGGTCATAGACCGTGCGGAGCATTTCGACTACTTTTTCCTCGAGTTCGGTTCGTTGTTGTTGCGTTATCATGACACAAAGATATGCAATTGGGCGTTTAATCGCAAATTGTTGCAGGCGAAGGCCGGGTTTCGTCGGTTTTGTCTGCAAAATAACGTTGGGTTTCGGTGTTGACATCCTTGCGGAGCCGCAAGATCGTGATCATTGTGGGGAATGCCATCAGAGCGTAGAAGAGGTCGCAAAGCGCGACAGCTGCGTCGAGCGGCACAATGGCGAATATGATGAGAGTGCCGACGAAGAACCAGATGTAGCAGCGTGCGGCGCGTTGTCCCATCAGATAGGTGGCGCATCGGGTGCCGTAGAATGAATAGCTGAACATTGACGACATCGCGAAGCAGGCTACGATGCACATGAGCATATATTGTCCTCCCGGGATGGCGGATCCGAACGCATCCATGGCCATATCGAGGCCTTTTATGCCCGCGCCAGCGTCGGCCGGATTTCCGCAGAGCAGCAATGCGACGGCAGTGAGTGTGCACACGAATCCCGAATCGATGGCCGGCCCGAGCATTGCCACAAGTCCTTCTTTAACCGGCTCGCGGTTGGCCGACGTGCCATGCATGATGGAGGCTGTCCCAACGCCGGCATCGTTGACAAGCGCGGCGCGGCGAGCTCCGATGATGGCTATTCCGGCAAGGCCCCCCCATCCTGCCTTGAGAGAGAATGCTTCGGCAAAAATGCTGTGGAATACGGCCGGAATGCCGGAAAGGTGCGTAGCCACGATGTAGAGGACGAGCAGGAAGTAGGCGGCCACCATAAACGGCACAAGCACCGAGGCTACGGAGGCGATGCGTTTTACTCCGCCGATGGTGACGAGAGCCGTTATTGCGGCTATTATCACGCCGACAATAGCCTTTGCCATTGTGGGGTTTTCGATTGAGGCGAAAGAGCTTAAGGTGGAGAGAGTGGCTTCGGTCAGCTGATTGGCGTTCATGATGCACAAAGTGCCGAACATTCCGGCGACCGCAAATATGGTGGCCAGCGGACGCCACTTGTCGGAGAGCGCGTTGCGGATAATGTGCATCGGTCCGCCATATGGCCGTCCCTGTTTGTCATAGCTGCGATATTTGACGGATAGAACGCCCTCATGATATTTTGTGGACATCCCAACCAGAGCGCTTACCCACATCCAGAATATGGCACCGGGGCCGCCTATTGCAAGGGCTATGGCCACACCGGCGATGTTGCCCATGCCGATTGTGGCTGCGACAACAGATGCAAGAGCCTGCACCGAGCTGATCTCGCCATTGCCGGAATGCTGTTTCTGCCTGAGCACGCGTAATGCTTCAGGAAGGCGTCGCAGCGATACGGCATGGGAGCGCAGAAGCAGATACAGGCCTCCGCCGATGAGGATTATAAAGAGGGGATAGCCGCATATGGTGTCGGCTATGGATGTGAGGACTCGGGTCACTTGGCAGGATATGGGCGGTTATGACGGATTTATGCCATATGATGTCAGACAAGATGGCGTATTAGCTCGGTGCGGTCGCCTTCAAGGAGGTCGATAACCGGTATTTCGATCATTGTGTAGGCTCCGGGGTGCTGGCGCATTGCCGCCCGTGCGGCTCCCACGAGAATCTGGGCGGTGAGAGCCGGGTTGTTGATCGACATGTTGAATTCAAAACGCTGATTCTGCGTTTTTCCGCTCACTCCTTTGCGCACCATGTTGACGCCGTGGCCCATGTCTTTTACTTCGTCGACGCTTGCCACAGCCATGACGTGGGTTTCATCGGAAGCGAAATAAGGGTCTTCTTTTACGGCACGTGTCACCTCGTCGATGTCGGCGCCCGGTTCGAGCTCGACGTAGACCATACGCCGGTGTATTCCCGTGCCGAGCGGTATCGTCATTGAAAGGGCGTTTTTAACGCCCGGTTTTGATTTGACGCACACGGTGTGTCCCATGCTCATGCCCGGGCCGAAATTGGTGTAAGTGATGCCTTTTGGCGCGGCTGCCTGCAAAAGGGCGCGCACGACAGAGTCGCTCCCCGGATCCCAACCGGCCGATATGACGGCGACGGTGCCGTTGGCCCGGGCTATGGTGTCGAGGCGGGAGCGAAGGTCGACGATCGATGTGTGGATGTCGTAGGAGTCGACGGTGTTGATTCCTTCGGCAAGATATTGTGCGGCATAATGCTCGACCTGACGAGTGGGGGTGCACAGGATTGCCACGTCTGTTTTGCCGAGGTCGTGGATGTCGGTCACCACTTTATATGGTGTGAGTTCGGCTGGGATTTCGCTTGTGTTGCGGCGAACGATGCCTGCGATTTCAAAGTCGGGGGCTGCCTGAAGTGCGTCAAGCACGAAATGGCCGATATTGCCGTAGCCCACGATAGCTGCCTTTATTTTTGTCATCTTGAGTTGTGATTTTCAGTTAAGGCGGGTATCCGCTTGCGATTAGGTTGAATAGCGGATACCCGCCGGAATGGTCGGATAATAAATGATAGTGTCAGAGTGCACCGACAATTGCTTCGGTGTCACGCGCGATCATCAGCTCTTCGTCGGTGGGGATTACCACGACTTTCACTCGTGATTGCGGTGTGGAGATTTCGGCTTCACGACCGCGCACAGTGGCGTTGAAAGCATTGTCAATCTCTACGCCCATGAAGCGCAGCGGGGCACAGACGTTTTCGCGTACGCCGGTCTGGTTTTCTCCGACGCCGCCGGTGAAAACGATCACATCGAGGCCACCCATCTCGGCTGCGTAGGCGCCGATATATTTGATGATGCGCTGTTCATACATGTCGAGCGCGAGTTTGGCTTTCTCGTTGCCTTCTTTGACGGCTGCCTCGATCTCGCGCATGTCGTTGGAGAGGCCGCTGACACCTGCGACGCCGCTCTCCTTGTTGATGATGTTCTGCATCTGTCCGATGGATAGATTGTGTTTGTTCATCAAAAAGGTGATAGCGCCCGGATCGACATCGCCCACACGGGTGCCCATCATGAGTCCTTCCGTCGGAGTAAGTCCCATCGATGTGTCGACGCTCCGTCCGTTGAGCACGGCTGTGATGGATCCGCCGTTGCCGATATGGCAGGTGACCATCTTGCAGTCGGTGATGTCGATGCCGAGGAACTCGGCGGCGCGGGCGCTGACGTAACGGTGGCTGGTGCCGTGGAAACCATATCGGCGCACGCCATCCTCGGCGTAATATTTGTAGGGGAGGGCATACATGTAGCTTTTGGCCGGCATGGTCTGGTGGAATGCCGTGTCGAAAACGGCCACTTGCGGCACTTCAGGCATCAGGGCCGTGATAGCTTCGATACCCGTGATGTTGGCCGGGTTGTGCAGGGGGGCAAGGTCGTAGCAGTCTTTTACCTGCCGTATCACTTCGGGTGTGATCAGCACGCTTTTGCTGAATTTTTCAGCGCCGTGCACCACACGGTGGCCGACGGCGTCAATTTCGTCGAAGCTTTTGATGCATCCGGTCTTGGGGTCGGTGAGGTTTGAGAGGATAGCTTCAACGCCCTGACGGTGGTCGATGTGGCCGAGTTCGGTGATGGCTTTGGAGCCGTCGGGGAGGCGGTATTTGAGGAATCCGTCGTCAAGGCCAATTTTTTCCACTCCGCCCTCTGCGAGGGTCTGATCGGTTTTTGTGTCGATGAGTTTGTATTTCACGGAGCTACTTCCGCAGTTGAGCACAAGGATTTTCATATCGTGAGGGATAATGTCGTGAGAAATAACTGATTATTTTTTGAGCCCGATGGCCTGGTTGCAGGTCATGATGATGGTCTTGTAGATGTCTTCGGGGAAGCAACCGCGTGAGAGGTCGTTGACCGGAGCCGCAAGTCCCTGAAGCACGGGGCCTACGGCCTGCACGCCACCAAGGCGTTGCACGAGTTTGTAGGCGATGTTGCCCACTTCGAGCGATGGGAATATGAGCACGTTGGCCCGACCGCTGAGCGGACTGTTCGGCGATTTTGTGTGAGCCACGCCCGGCACGATGGCGGCGTCGGCCTGGAGCTCGCCGTCGAGTATGAGGTTGGGCTCCATTTCGTGTGCGATGCGGGTAGCCTCGATTACCTTGTCGACACGATCGTGTCGTGCGCTGCCTTTGGTCGAGAAGCTGAGAATGGCAACGCGTGGTTCGATTCCGGCTATGTCGCGGGCGGTCTGTGCGGAAGAAACGGCTATCTGAGCCAGTTGCGGAGCTGTGGGGTCGGGGACTACGGCGCAGTCGGCAAACACCATTATGCCGTTGGTGCCGAAGTTGACACCTTCGGGAAGCAGCATGATGAATGCTCCTGACACCACGTCGATGCCTGGCTGTGTCTTGATCACCTGGAAAGCGGCACGGAGCACGTTGCCTGTGGTGTTCATGGCTCCTGCCACCTGTCCGTCGGCGTCGCCGGCCTTAACCATCAGGCATCCGAGATATAGCGGATTGGCTGCGGTGAGGCGAGCTTCTTCCATGGTTATTCCTTTTTTCTTGCGGAGATCGAAGAAGAGAGGTGCATAACGGTCGATTACTTTTTCGTCGGCGGGGTTGACGATCGTGACACCGGATATGTGGTCGAGTTTGAGGTCGCGAGCCATACGGTGTATTTCGGTCGGGTCGCCGATAAGGATGATGTCGGCTATATGGTCGGCGATGATACGGTCGGCGGCTGTGAGCGTACGGGGCTCTGTGCCTTCAGGTAGCACAATGCGCTGAGGATGCTTGATGGCGTTTTCCGTCAGTTTATCAAAAAGATTCATAATATGTCGGATGTTTATGTTTAGTTATGTGCAAAGGTAGTGATTTTTGCGCTCGTTATCACGTGTGTCAGCTCAATTTTTTTGCCGTCGGTGAAATTATTCAGTTGAAATTGTGGCGGGGTTCCCGAACATTCATCGGCAAGACCGCGTTGTCGGTATATACAAGCATTAAAAACCATGTATAACCGTTAAAAAGACTATTGATTATGAACTCACGCCGATATGAAAATGATGGTGATCACCGCCGTCGCCGTAAAACGCAGTTGTGGATTTCGATAGGAGCCGTGGTGCTCATAGTGTTGCTGATATTATGGCTGACAATCGCCGATCTATGGGGTGACACGGATGTCAATGCCATATTTCCGATGATCAATTCCTGATATCGATCAATTGTATATAAAAAACGCTCCCCGACTTCCGGCAAAGTCCGGATGCGGGGAGCTGATTCGTTTGAGCCCGGTTTGAGCAGAGAAGCTTACGCTTTAGCGGCGCGGTCTTTCGGACGGCGTTCTTTGATGCGGGCTTTTTTGCCGGTGAGATTGCGCAGATAGTAGAGTTTAGCGCGGCGCACCTTGCCGAGTTTGTTGACGGTGATTGAGTCGATGAACGGCGATTCGATAGGGAAGATACGTTCAACGCCGATGTTGTCGCTCATTTTGCGCACAGTGAAGCGCTTTTTTTCACCTTCGCCCGAAATCTTGATGACAACACCGCGATATTGCTGAATACGCTCTTTATTGCCTTCTTTAATGCGGTAAGCAACGGTGATAGTGTCGCCGGGACCGAATTCGGGATGTGTTTTGCCGGTGGCGAAAGCCTCTTCGGCAACTTTGATTAAATCCATTTTTTATTGCAATTAAAATGTTAACACTTGCCGCAATATTCGCAGGCTGCATGTCCTGCCAGAGATTGCGGAATCGGCCGCAAAGTTACATTTTTATTTCCAACCACACAACAGATTCGCATAATTTCGTGAAAAATCTGCTCAGATCCGTCTGATTGCAGATCCGTCTGATCTTTCGGCAAGTCTGATCGCGGAATGGCGGGGATATTCGAGAAAATCGCTAATTTTGCAAGATAATGGTGGAGTATGATCCGGGTTGCGGAGAATTATGCAGGCTGCCCCTTCATGATATGATCCCTACAAGCGGGTGTGATTCAGGCGGCTGCGATTCGGATTGGTGAAATTTGCGGAATGATATGCTTTGAAAATTATATATTGTGAGATATGGATGACATAAAAGATATTGAAATGGCGGAGTTTAACTATCCGCTTCCGGAGGAACGCATTGCCAAGCACCCGTTATCGCAGCGCGACGGTTGCCGGTTGCTCGTGCGGCGTGGCGACGGCTCGCTTGAAGACCGTCGTTTCTGTGAGTTGCCCGAGCTGCTTCCCGCCGACACACTCCTTATATATAATAATACGCGCGTAATCAACGCTCGTGTGCGTATGCGCAAACCTTCGGGTGCGCTCATTGAAATCTTTTGCCTCGAGCCTGAACGCCCCCGTGACTATGAGCAGTGTTTTGCCTCAACATCGCGTTGCTCCTGGAGCTGTCTTGTGGGCAACAGCAAGCGGTGGAAAGAGGGCGCGCTCTCGACAGATGTTGCCGTCGGGAACCGTACAGTGAGCCTTAAGGCCGAGCGGTTGAGCAGGACGGATGCAGGGTCGGTGGTGGAGTTTTCATGGGATGATCCGTCGGTCACGTTTTCCCAGCTTATCGAATCGGTGGGCGAGATTCCGATTCCGCCGTATCTAAACCGATCGACCGAGGCCACGGATGCGACTGACTATCAGACAGTGTATTCGCGTATCGACGGATCTGTGGCCGCACCTACGGCCGGACTGCACTTTACACCCGAAACGCTGCGTCGTATATCAGCAAAGGGTATCGAGCGTCTTGAGGTGACACTTCATGTCGGAGCCGGTACGTTTCAGCCGGTCAAGAGCGCGACTATCGGCGACCATCCGATGCACAGCGAATTTATTGCCGTAAGGCGGGATGTGATCGCACGGTTGGCCGACAAAACTACGGTGACAGCTGTAGGCACTACGTCGGTGCGAACGCTTGAAAGCCTTTATCATCTCGGCTGCATGGCCTCGCAGGGCATGCAGCTCGATGAGGTGCCGCAATGGTATCCCTACGATTCAACACATCCCGATCTGTCGGCAGAACAGGCATTCCAGGCATTGCTCGACTATATGGATGCGCATTCGCTTGATCAGCTCACGGCCGCGACCCGCATCATCATAGTCCCGGGGTATCGATTCCGAGTCGTCGACGCCATGGTCACCAATTTCCATCAGCCGCAGTCGACACTTCTGTTGCTGGTGTCGGCTTTCACCGGAGGCGACTGGCGGCGGATGTATGACCACGCATTAAAGTCGGACTATCGTTTCCTCAGTTATGGCGATGCGGAATTGCTGTTCCACGATTGTTCCACGAGTTATAAACAATAAGGTTACTTTATCGACATTTAACATAAAAACCGACGCACGCGACTTTCAAAAATGCCCGGAATGTGATTACTTTGCACCATTGTTAATAGACACACAAGTTTTTCACGACTCATACATGGGTAAAATCATAGCAATAGCAAATCAGAAAGGCGGCGTGGGGAAAACCACCACCACCATCAACCTTGCGGCATCTCTTGCCGCTGAAGGCAAAAAGGTGCTTATCATCGATGCCGACCCGCAGGCCAATGCGACGTCGGGTTACGGAATCAGACCGGAGCAGATGACATCGTCGATCTATGAATGTCTGGTCGACGACTATCCTCTGGCCGGCTCTCAGGTAGCCACATGTGTCGAGGGGCTGGACCTTATCGGTTCGCGCATCGATCTTGCCGGTGCCGAGCTTGAGTTGATCAGTCGTCCGCAGCGCGAGAAAGTGCTTGCCAAGCTTCTTGCGCCCATAGCGCCCGACTACGACTATATACTCATCGACTGTTCCCCTTCGCTCGGACTGATAACGGTCAATGCGCTTACAGCCGCCAACTCGGTGATCATCCCGGTTCAGGCCGAATATTTCGCTCTTGAAGGGATCACCAAGCTCATCAATACCATCCGCATCATCAAGCCCAAACTCAATCCGGGACTTGAAATCGAAGGCTTTCTTCTGACGATGTATGACGCACGCCTTCGTCTGGCAAACCAAATCTACGAAGAACTCAAGAGTCATTTCGGCGACATGGTGTTCACAACCGTGATTCCGCGCAATATCCGACTCAGCGAAGCTCCGTCGCACGGTCTGCCGGCTTTGCTCTACGATCCGGAAAGCCGCGGCGCCACGTCGCACACGGCGCTTGCGCGTGAGATCATCGCACGCCATCGCCGCAAACACTGATCATCAATCAACATCATCGCAACAACCCAATAATGCGGTTTTGACCGCCAACAACCACTATCATGGCAATAAAACGCAGTGCCCTCGGACGAGGACTTGACTCACTGATATCGATGGACGATGTGCCCGCACGCGGTTCGTCAGCCATCAACGATATCGCGCTTGATCAGATAACCCCCAACCCCGATCAGCCACGAACGACGTTTGACCAGGCGGCTCTCGAAGAGCTCGCCGCCTCGATCCGCGAACTTGGGATCATCCAGCCGCTGTCGTTGCGTAAAACCGGCCCCGAATCCTATCAGATCATAGCCGGAGAACGACGATACAGAGCGGCCCGCATGGCCGGTCTGGCATCGGTGCCTGCATATATACGCACCGCCAACGAAACCGAACTGACGGAGATGGCTCTGATCGAAAACATACAGCGTGAAGATCTCAATGCGATCGAAATCGCCCTTACATTTAAAAAGCTGATCGACCAATATTCTCTCACTCAGGAGCGGCTCAGCGAACGCATAGGCAAGAAGCGCGCGACAATCGCCAACTTCCTGCGTCTGCTTCGCCTTCCGGCGGAAGTGCAGCTCGGATTGCGTGACCGTCGAGTCGACATGGGGCATGCGCGTGCGTTGCTTTCGATTGATGATCCCACAAAGCAGCTGCGCCTCTACAACCGCATCCTGAAAGAAGATCTTTCGGTGCGCCGAGTAGAGGAGCTTGCCAAAGAGCTTCGCGAAGGAGCCGGTGCTGAAACCCCTTCCGGCAGCAAGGGGAAAAAAGCTTCTTCGACAGAGTTTGACCTCCTTGGCACCCATATTTCCCAGCGGTTCAATACTCCGGTATCGTTTTCATGCAACAAATCGGGAAGCGGAAAAATCATCTTCTCATTCCGCAACGAGAGTGAACTTGAAAGATTAATTGCTATATTTGACGAAATAAAACCCAACAATAACTGAAACATCCGCGGCGATGGCGCGCGGCAGTGCCACGCAACATGCTGCCGATCAATGGAGTAGGGCAAATTGTGGACGCAGTGCAAACGGTTAACGTTAATTCACACATAAGATTTTTTACGTTTGTCGGCATCATCGTTTTGATGTTGACAACACCAT
This sequence comes from uncultured Porphyromonadaceae bacterium, assembly GCA_905193485.1. Taxonomy (GTDB): domain Bacteria; phylum Bacteroidota; class Bacteroidia; order Bacteroidales; family Muribaculaceae; genus Paramuribaculum. The sequence goes on from CAJJOX010000016.1 coordinate 15,921, forward strand.
TTAACATTTTTTCAGCCGATCCTTCACGACCCGTCAGACCCTCACGCAGCCACCGTCATCCGGTGACGGCGCCTGCCGTATCCGAGCCGGGCGCGGCGCTTCCCGACACCATACCATTGAGTGCTCCCGTAAGCCTGCCCGCTGCCGTGGTGGAGGATGAACTGAACCTGAGTGGCGATTCGGTGCGGCTCACGCCCGTCGATACAATATCGATTGTAAACTCCGCTGCTGATCCTTTGCTTTTTGATTCCGGCGTCGTTTCAGACTCGCTTCAGTCGTCAGGTAAAAAAGTGTTTGTGCCCGATCCGATTAAAGCCGTATGGTATTCAGCGCTATGTCCGGGGCTCGGCCAGATCTATAACCGCCGGTACTGGAAACTTCCGATTGTCATCGGCGGTTTCATGGGACTCGGCTACGGGGCTTCGTGGAACAATTCGATGCTATCGGACTATACGCGTGCCTACTACGATCTGATGGACAATGACCCATCGACCAAAAGCTATATGGACTTCTTTCCGCCGACCACGTCGGAAGAGTCGCTCAACCGCACTTGGCTCGAACGCACGCTTAAAAGCAGAAAAGACTATTTCCGGCGCAATCGCGACCTTTGCATCATAGGCATGATAGGCGTGTACCTTCTTGCCGTAGTCGATGCATATGTCGATGCGTCGCTTACCAATTTCGATATTTCTCCCGATCTCTCCATGCAAATGGCTCCGGCTCTGCTTTACGACCGGACGAGTCCCTATCCGGCACTCGGGTTGCAATGGGCTCTAAACTTTTGAAACCATTCCCGAACATTATGTCAGTAATGAAAAAGATATACACTACAGCTCTTCTCGGCATGGCCACACTGATGGCTTCGGCGGCTCCGTCGATTCTCGATATCAAACATTCGATAACAGACGACAACATAATCCCACCCGAAAGTTTCGAAACCAAAACGCGTGAGCTTGAAGAAAACTTCTTTTTGAAAAACTATACAGCTCCAGCATCCGACGGTTCCACCCACCACACGGGAAACGCCCGCGAATATGAGGATCTCCTGAGCCGTCTTCCGGTTGAAATAGAGATGCCTTATAATCAGGTTGTGGGCAATTATATCGAAATGTATCTTGAGCGCAAGCGTCTGCTTGTGGCCGATATGCTCGCACTGCATAATTATTACGGCAAGATATTCATCGAAGAGCTTATCAAAGAGGGTGTCCCATTGGAGCTTCAGTATCTGCCTGTGATCGAATCGGCGATCAATCCCAATGCCGTGTCGCGCGCAGGCGCCTGCGGCCTGTGGCAATTCATGCCGGCTACGGCGACGGGACTCGGAATGGAAGTGAACTCGCTTGTCGACGAACGCCGGGATCCGAGATCATCGTCGCGCAATGCCGCCCGATATCTCAAACAGCTTTATTCGATATACGGCGACTGGTCACTGGCTATCGCGGCATACAACTGCGGGCCGGGCAATGTCAACAAGGCCCTGCGTCGTGCCGGCGGTGGCAAGCTTGACTTCTGGGAAATATACAATCATCTTCCCAAAGAAACGCGCGGTTATGTGCCGGCCTTTATAGCCGCCAATTATGTGATGAACTATTATGACCGCTACGGAATCAATCCGACAGTGGTGAAACAGCAGCTTGTCACCGATACGATCCAGGTGAGCGACCGTGTGCATTTCGATCAGATAGCCAATGTGCTTCAGATACCGATTGAAGAGATCCGCATGCTCAATCCGCAGTTTCGCAAGGATGTGATTCCGGGTGACAACCATCCCTACACCCTTGTGCTGCCGTTTCAGCAATGCAACAGTTATATCGTGAGCGAGGAGGCAATTCACAATTATAATGCCGACCAATATCGCGGCCGCACGTTTGTCGAGCCGGGTCAGCCACGTTCAGACCGCGGCTCAAGCAATGACGATATGGCCAGTGGGCAGACTCAGAATGCTGACGGGAACAATGTGATCGCGGATTCCATCGGTGAACGCGTGGAAGAGATAGTCCACGAAGTGCAGCGAGGTGAAAGCCTTCGTGACATAGCCAAGCGATATGGAGTAAGCTCGACGGATATCAAACGATGGAACAATCTTCGCCGGGGCAAGGTGAAGGAGGGCGACAAACTCACCATCAAGATATATCATCATGAACTCGCCGCTGCCAGCACAGCTCCATCCGGCGAATCGACCGTCACCACACGCCGCTCATCCACTCCCGACGCCGCAACGCATTCCGACAAGAAGACCAAGGCCAAAAAGGAAGACAAGCCAAGAACCACTACATATACTGTCAAGAGCGGCGATACGCTTGAAAAGATCGCGCGGCGTTTCGGCACCACGGTCGAAGCCATCCAAAAGGCCAACGGCATGAGCCGCGGCACCACACGCATCGGCATAGGTCAGAAAATCAAGATTCCGAGCAAAAGCGCGTCGAAATCCAAAAAGAAATCAACGAAGAAATCGAAGAAAAAATCGAAAAGAGGCAAGAAACGCCGTTGATATTTCATTGAGCCGGGAGTAGCATGAAAGTAACATAATGTGACAAATTGTCACCGCTATGGCTTGATTTAACTAATTTTAAGGCCTTCTCGTTGCTTTATTTCCAAAATTTATCCGTTAATTTGTGGCGTTAACCTGTTAGAAATACCGTTAAATTCATATAATATGGATATAAATCGAATAATGAACTCACTTGAGGTGAAGCACCCCGGTGAAAAAGAGTATCTGCAAGCAGTGAAGGAAGTGCTGATGTGCGTCGAAGACGTTTACAACCAGCATCCTGAATTTGAAAAGGCCAAAATCGTCGAACGTATGGTCGAGCCTGACCGGATCATTACATTCCGTGTGACATGGACCGACGATAACGGCGAAGTGCAGACCAATATCGGCTATCGCGTACAATTCAACAATGCCATCGGCCCGTACAAAGGCGGTATCCGTTTCCATGCATCGGTCAATCTTTCCATCCTTAAATTCCTCGGGTTTGAGCAGACATTCAAGAACGCTCTTACGACGTTGCCCATGGGCGGCGCAAAAGGCGGCAGCGACTTCTCGCCCCGCGGCAAAAGCGATGCCGAGATCATGCGTTTCTGCCAGGCTTTCATGCTTGAGCTTTGGAAAAATATCGGAATAGACCGTGATGTGCCCGCCGGAGACATTGGTGTGGGCGGCCGCGAAGTCGGATACATGTATGGCATGTATAAAAAGCTCTGCAATGAATGTGACGGTTCAATGACTGGCAAGGCTCTTTCGTTTGGCGGATCTCGCATCCGTCCAGAGGCTACCGGTTTTGGCGCTCTTTATTTTGTACAGAGTATGCTTGCTAAGAAAGGCATGGATATCAAGGGCAAGACCGTGGCCATCTCCGGATTTGGCAATGTGGCCTGGGGCGCAGCTCTCAAAGCTACGGAACTCGGAGCTAAAGTCGTGACCATATCCGGCCCCGACGGATATATTTACGATCCGGACGGTATCCGCGGTGACAAGATCGACTATATGCTTTATCTCCGTGCAACCGGTGATGACATCGTGGCTCCGTATGCTGAAAAGTATCCCAACGCCACATTCTTCCCCGGTCGCAAACCGTGGGAACAGAAGGTTGACATCGCTCTGCCCTGCGCTACCCAGAACGAACTCGGCGCAGAGGATGCACGTCAGCTTGTCGATAACGGTGTGCTTATGGTGGCTGAAGTTTCCAATATGGGCTGCACTCCCGAAGCTATCGACACATTTATCGGCAACCGTGTGACATATGCTCCCGGTAAGGCTGTGAATGCCGGCGGTGTTGCGACATCAGGTCTTGAAATGAGCCAGAATGCCATGCATCTCCAGTGGAGCGCCGAAGAAGTGGATCAGAAACTGCATGTGATAATGCGCGATATCCACGAACAGTGTGTGAAATACGGCACAGAACCCGACGGATATCTCAACTACATGAAAGGCGCCAATATCGCCGGTTTCATGAAAGTGGCCAATGCCATGATGGGACAGGGCGTCATTTGATAAAAATCACATAAAAAACAAGATCATGGCGGGGTGTGGATAAAATTACACCCC
>CAJJOX010000017.1 GCA_905193485.1 uncultured Porphyromonadaceae bacterium
CACGCGGATGAGCACGCCGTCCTGGACAAGCATGGTGTTGAGAGCTACGGCAGGCATCGAGAGGGGAGCTATCGAACCGTAGTGCCCGGCCACGAATTCCGGATCGTCGATTGCGGCTTGCCTGAGAGAGGTGAATGTCACACCTTCAGGCAGACCGCTTTGCAGGGTCTGGGTGGGATGGAATTCGTCGTTGGCCACAATGCCGAGCAATGTGCTCATGTTGGGCACGTCGCAGCGGAATGAGGCTGAAACGTCGGTGGGGATATTCACCCGGTTGATGTTGAGGCCATAGTCGGCGGCAAACATGTCGTTGACCGACGTGCGTTCATAGTTCTCGTCGCCGCGTTCGGGCAGTCGGGCGTCGGCGAGCGACTCGAATGCTTCCCGGCGCAGATTGTTGAGAGCCGGCGCCGAGCCGCGGTCAATGGCTTCGGCATTCAGCCGGTAAAGTTCGAGATATTGTGAGAGACTGTTCATTTCGGCGGTGTTTATTGGGCGTCGACTTCTTCTTTGATCCAGTCATAACCGCGTTGTTCGAGCTCGAGAGCCAGTTCCGGACCGCCGGTGCGCACGATGCGGCCTTTGTAGAGCACGTGCACGAAGTCGGGCTTGATATAATCGAGCAGACGCTGATAGTGGGTGATGACTATAGTGGCGTTGCGGTCGGTCTTGAGTTTGTTGACACCTCCGGCGACAATGCGCAAAGCGTCGATGTCGAGGCCGGAGTCGGTTTCGTCGAGGATGGAAAGCTGCGGTTCGAGCACGGCCATCTGGAAAATTTCGTTTCGCTTTTTCTCTCCGCCCGAAAAGCCTTCGTTGACTGAGCGCGAGGCGAGCTTGTTGTCAAGTTCAACAATGGCGCGTTTCTGACGCATCAGTTTGAGAAAGTCGGTGGCCGACATCGGCGCTTCTCCGAGGTATTTGCGTTTGGCATTGAGCGCGGCACGCATAAAATTGACCATTGAAACTCCCGGAATCTCGACGGGATACTGAAAAGACAGGAACAGACCTTCGTGTGAGCGGTCTTCGGGTGTGAGCGAGAACAGATCGGTGCCGTGGAGCGTGGCAGAGCCTTCGGTGACAGTGAATGCGGGATTGCCTGCAAGCACCTCGCTGAGGGTCGACTTGCCGGAGCCGTTGGGACCCATGATGGCGTGCACTTCTCCGCGACCGACCTTGAGGTCGATGCCTTTGAGTATTTCCTTGCCTTCGACTGAGGCGTGGAGGTTTTTGACTTCTAACAATATGTCGTTCATTGTTGCTGATGTTGGCTGGTGGGTGATTTCATTGGTTATCCTACGGATCCTTCGAGCGTCAGCGCGAGCAGGCGTTGCGCTTCTACGGCGAATTCCATCGGGAGCTTGTTCATGACTTCCTTGGCATATCCGTTGACAATCAGGCCGACGGCTTCCTCTGTGGGTATGCCGCGCTGGTTGCAGTAGAAAATCTGGTCTTCGGAAATTTTGGATGTGGTGGCTTCGTGCTCGAGCACGGCGGTGGAATTTTTTACATCGATATAGGGGAAGGTGTGTGCGCCGCATGTCGCACTGAGCAGAAGGCTGTCGCATTGCGTGTAGTTGCGGCATCCGTCGGCGTCGGGAGCTATTCTGACAAGTCCGCGGTAGGAATTCTGGCTGTGTCCGGCCGATATGCCTTTGCTGACTATTGTCGAGCGTGAGTTGCGACCCAGATGTATCATTTTGGTGCCGGTATCGGCCTGCTGGTAGTTGCGGGTCACGGCCACGGAGTAGAACTCTCCGACGGAGCTTTCGCCGGCGAGCACGCATGATGGATATTTCCAGGTGATGGCCGACCCTGTTTCCACCTGAGTCCATGACAGTTTGGAGTGGTCGCCGCGGCACAGACCGCGTTTTGTGACGAAATTGTAGACGCCCCCACGGCCTTCCGCGTCGCCGGCATACCAGTTTTGCACGGTTGAGTATTTCACTTCGGCGCGATCCTCGACGATGATCTCGACGATGGCCGCATGGAGCTGGTTTTCGTCGCGTTGCGGAGCGGTGCAGCCTTCGAGATAGCTCACATATGCATCGTCGTCGGCTACGATCAGAGTGCGTTCAAACTGCCCGGTTCCGGAAGCGTTGATGCGGAAATAGGTGGAGAGCTCCATCGGACAGCGCACGCCTTTGGGTATGTAGACGAAAGAGCCGTCGGAGAAAACGGCGGAGTTGAGGGCCGCATAGAAGTTGTCGCGGTATGACACCACTTTGCCGAGATATTTCTTCACCAGATCGGGATAGTCTTTCACTGCTTCGGAGATGGAACAGAATATCACGCCGAGTTCGGCAAGCTTTTCACGGTGTGTGGTCTTGACACTGACGGAGTCCATGACCGCATCAACGGCCATGCCTGACAGTTGCTTCTGCTCTTCGAGTGGTATGCCGAGCTTGTTGAAGGTTTCGATGAGCTGCGGATCGACATCGTCGAGGCTTTTAGGCCCTTCTTTCTGTCGTGGCGCGGCATAGTAGCTGATTGACTGGAAGTCGATATCCGGAATGTCGAGGTGGGCCCACCGCGGAGGTGTGAGCGTGAGCCAGTGGCGGAATGCCTTGAGCCGGAAGTCGAGAAGCCACTGCGGTTCGCCCTTGCGCTGCGAAATCAGACGCACGACATCTTCGTTGAGTCCGCGGGGAATTATGTCGGTTTCGATGTCGGTGGTGAATCCGTATTTGTAATCGCCCGAGGTGACATCGCCTATCACCTCGGCGTCGGTTTTCGTGACTGCCGCGGGGCATTGGGAATTAGCGGGATTCATCGGTGTGGAATCATTCATGTCATGAGATTGGGAATGCGTCGGGACGGCGACGCGTATGGATTACATATGTTATCAACAAACGATCCGATAAAAAGTCAGATCGAACCGGCCCAGTCGAGCATCGCGGGTGTGAGTCCTGCTACAAACCGGGTTATGGGGCCTCCGTCGGTGACTATTGTCGATGACGGGTCTTTCAGCATCCAGAGATTGAGCAGGATGCTCGCCACGACGAGCACTTCGAATCCCATGAAAAGTGCGCCTGCAAATCCGTTGACCGGACCGAGATGGATGGCTTTGACCACATTGTGGAGCACATGGCCGAATATCGAGATGCCCCACCACACGATGAGAAACAGACACACGTTGCCTATGACGGCTGCGGCAAGCTGCTCCTTAAAGCCGTCGGCGTCGATGACGGATGCTACAATGCCGCTGGCGGTGTCGCCAAGCACCTGACACGCCAGGATCGCTATGAGCATGCCGGCGAGCGAGCCTACCTGACGGATGATGCCGCGTTGGTAGCCTACAAACAGACCCACGCCGAGCGCTATTAAAATTACCAGATTGATCATTTGCTGTCACTTGAAAATTAGCATGACAAAATTACTCAAAATCTACGTAATAGAGGCATTAAAAATGTGAAAATGCAATGGGCGCATCGGTCAGCCGGTTATTGTGCAAGACCGGACTGTGGCTTTTCAATCGCACGTTGATAAACATTCGACCGCTATCGCATTTGCCTGTTTCTCGGGACCGCTGATGACAGCGGCCGCAATCCGATGCGCTGTATGGCGCGGGCGGGTTGCGGCCGGTTTATAGGTTATGATACGGTGTCTGTGGAGATTTGCTGATGAAGGATGACTTATTTGATGATGTCGTATTTGCGGAAAACCTTCTGAATCTTTTCGAGAGCCGTGGTCACTTGCTCTTTGGTGTGAGTGGCCATGAGGCTGAATCGTATGAGGGTGTCGTTGGGCGCTACGGCGGGTGACACTACGGGGTTGACGAAGATGCCTTCTTCCTGAAGGTCGTGCGTGACGGCGAATGTCTTGTAGTTGTCGCGGATGAAGAGCGGAATGATGGGCGTCGACGTGTTGCCGATCTCGCATCCCATGTTGCGGAAACCTTCGAGGGCATAGTGGGTCACGTCCCAGAGCGCCTGCTGGCGTTCGGGCTCGGTTTCCATGATTTCCAACGCTTTGAGGGCTGCGGCTGTTGATGCCGGTGTGATGCTGGCGGTGAAAATGTAGGAGCGCGAGTGGTGGCGCAGATAGTTGGTGATCTCTTTGTCGGTGGCGATGAAACCGCCGAGGGAGGCAAACGATTTTGAGAATGTGCCCATGATGAGGTCGACATCGTCGGCAACGCCGTAATGATGGCAAACGCCGCGTCCGCCGGGACCGAAAACACCGATGCCGTGAGCCTCGTCGACCATCACCGATGCGTTGTATTTTTTTGCAAGTTCGGTGATTGTCTTGACGTCGGCGACATCGCCTTCCATCGAGAATACGCCGTCGGTGACGATCAGCTTCACTTTGTCGGGATCGCATTTGCGGAGCTGCTTTTCAAGCGACTCCATGTCGTTGTGTTTGTATTTGAGCGACTGGGAGAAAGAGAGGCGTCGGCCTTCGATGATCGAGGCGTGGTCCTGCTCATCCCATATGATATAGTCTTCGCGGCCGGTGAGGGTTGAAACGACACCGAGGTTCACTTCAAATCCTGTGGAATAGATCATCACGTCCTCTTTGCCGATATATTCGGCGATGCGGGCTTCAAGCTGCTTGTGCAGATCGAGTGTGCCGTTGAGGAATGGCGATCCTGCGCATCCTGTGCCATATTTCCGTGTGGCTTCGATGGCGGCTTCTTTGATTCGGGGGTCGTTGACAAGGCCGGTGTAGCAGTTGCTGCCGAACATCAACACTTTTTTACCGTCGATGATCACTTCCGGATCCTGTTCGCTTGATATTGCACGGAAATAGGGATAAACACCGGCGGCTTTCACCTGCTGCGGCTCTGTGTACTTTGATAATTTTTGTTGTAATAGCTTCATAGTTAAGGGCATGGTGACATTTTAACTATCTGCGTCGCCGGCCATGAAGTCCCTTTGCGACTAAACAGGCTGCAAATTTAATTATTTTTTGCGGATTATTGTCGCTCTTTGTCTACATTTTTTTGCCATTGCCTGATTTTTGTCATCCATTACGGTCAATCGTTGTCCCTTTGCCACAATGTGCGTGTATGCGTCCGGATTTTCAGCTCAACTCAAGTCCGCCCAGCATTTCTTTGGCAAGAAAGAGGATGCGTCCGGTGTCGTGGGCAATATGGTCGGCATGGTTTTCGCGTAATTCTTGTTCGGACCGAAATCCCCATGTGACGCCTACCGATGTGACAGCTGCGCGTCGTGCCGTCTGCATGTCGACTCCCGAGTCGCCGACGTAGAGCACCTGCGACTTCGGCGTGGGGCATTCGTTGAGAATGCTGAAGACTATCGAGGGGTCGGGTTTCACGGGCACCCCTTCGCGGTTGCCGTGGATGGCCGCCCATTCCACGTCGGGGAAATAGAAGGCTATGAGCTCGTCGACGGCGGCCTGATATTTGTTGGAGGCTACAGCGATCTGAATGCCGTTGTCGCGGAGGGCGTGAAGCAGTTCCGATATACCGGGGTAGGGTCGGGTGTGGGCGGTCAGATGCGAGCCGTAATAATCGGTGAAGTGCCGCCGCATGATGGCGATGTTTTCTTCGTTTCGTTCGTCCTCAGGCATCACGCGTTCGAGAAGCCGCGTCACGCCATTGCCTACATAATAGGGGTAGGCGGCCGGCGAATGTTGCGGATAGCCGCATTGCGCGAGCGCATGGTTTGCGGCCTCGGCGAGGTCGGCTATGGTGTTCAGAAGGGTTCCGTCTAAATCGAATATCACTAACATGTCTGTAAGTCGTTGGTTGATGTCGCGAACCGGTCTGACCGGCGTCGGGCAAGAAGTGTAGTATACAATATATATATTATAACAACAAAGTGTTCAGAATGGATAACCGACGGAAAAATGAAATGAAGTGTCGCGTTTCCACCGTGGATGGATGATTGGCCAGCGTTCCTGGTTCATGGCCGGGTTATAGGCTTTCACGCCGAGATCGAATCGCAGCAGGAAATAGCTGAAGTCCATGCGCAGGCCGACACCGTAGGCCCACGCGATTTGTTTCCAGAAGGTGTCGAAGTGAAACATACCGCCGGGCTGGTTTTCATAATTGTGGATAGTCCAGATGTTGCCCGCGTCGATGAACGCCGCGCCTTCAAACACCCAGAAGAGTTTGGCGCGGTATTCGGCCGACAGGTCGAGGCGTATGTCGCCGCATTGGTTGATGAAGTCGGTCACGGAGTTGCGGGAATCGAAGCTGCCCGGGCCGAGGGTGCGGACACCCCATCCGCGCACGCCGTTGGCGCCCCCCGCATAGAAGCGCTTTTCAAACGGGAGCACACGCGAGTTGCCGTAAGGGACACCGATGCCGAATCCTGCATGGAACGCAAACGCGTGGCGGGTGTTGAGGTTGAGCGTGAGCGAGTAGTCGACTTCGGCTTTGGCATATTGTGAATATTGGATGCCGAATACGGTGTAGACTCCGTTGTCGCGTTTCTGTCCCGAAAGCGAGGATAAGGCGTAGAGAAGGTTGCCGGCTGTTTCGGCTGAGGCGCGTAGCGTATAGACCGATGGCTGAAGACGGTAGCGTCCGGGCAGCGACGTGGCGATCTGTTTGTTGGTGAGATTGATCGTATAGCCGGTGCGCATGATGAAGTGGTCTTCATAGCTGTAGCGCAGCAATGGATTGTCGGGCGCTATCTGGTTGATGAAGTCGATGGTCGATTCGGGCAGGTAAACATAGTTGATGTCGACGAGATCCCACATTCGGCGCACGCGATTGTCGGTGGTGTTCCATTTATATTTCCACGCCGCGCCGGCAATGACACGGGTGTATTCAGGCCGTTCCTGATAGTTGAATGACAATGCCAGCTCGGTCGACGCCTTGCTTCGCTGCCGGAAGCTGCGGCTGAGGAACGGCATCATGTATTTCGGAAATGTCAGACCCACTTCCGCGGCGTATTCCGTATATCGGTCATTGATGAGATTGGAGAGATTGCCCGACAGACTTTCGTAGTTGACGCGGAATTTGGTTGTCAGCAGATTGCTGCGCCGGGCAAGATCGCGATGCTGATATGCAACCCCGACGCCAAATCCGAAGTCACCTTCCGAGTTTGTGCCTTCGAGCTCGAACGTCACGCCCTGTTTTTTGTTGCGGGTCAGGAATATGTAGGCGTCGAGGCGTTCGGCACCGTCGATATGGCCGATCGGAACCATGTCGATGTTGATGCTTTTGACTATGCCGAGTTGAGCAAGCGATTCGTAGGTGCGGTTGACGGCTTCCGTGCTGTAGGTCATGTCGCGGTGCAAAAAACACTTTTCTTCAAGCACCGAAGGCAGCAGATAGTGGTCGCTGTTGGGATAGATGACCGTTATGTCTTTGTAGTCGACGGTGTCGCAGCGGGTTGCGGCCACATCTTCACGCCGCAGCCCGCGGGTTGAGCCTGCAACGAAAATGATACGGTTTATCATGTAACGCTGATGGGTGGCGGAAACCATTGAATCGAGCGCGGCCGATACGCCGGCTGCGTGACGTGCGGGTCGTGGCGGACGCACCACCATCGTGAGATCGACATCGAGCGATTGCTCGGCGGTGTCGGCGGTGAAAGTGATGTATTCTTTTGAAAAGCCGTAGTAGCCGGCATCGCGCATCAGTGAAGTAAGACGCGTGCGTTCGGCATCAAGCGCCGTGCGGTCGAGATTCTCGCCGGCGTTGAGCGTGAAGTTGGCCGAATCAGCCATTATGATGCGCTCAATCGCGGTGTCGGAGAATTCATAGGCTATGTCGCGTATTACGTGTGCTTTTCCCGGGTAAAGGCAATAGTCGATGCTTATTTTGGTGCTGTCGTCGTTTACGGTCGCGTTGGCTTGCACCTGCGCGTCCATGAAGCCCTTGTTGACGAGAGCCTGACGCAGCTGACGCGTGGAGGTTTCGGTGAGGTCGCTGTCATAGACCACAGGCTCCTGTCCGATTCGGCGCAGCCAGCGGTTATACCATTTTGTGGTGTCGCGGCCCGACAGGTTGTAGACGCCGAGCTGTAGTTTCGCAAAACCAAGCACCTTGTGGTTGGGCTGCTGGCGTACATAGTTGATGAGTTCGGTGCGGTCAAGTCCGGTCGAATCGTCGACGATAATGCTGATGTCGTCAAGCAGCATCTTGCCTTCGGGCACATGACGCGTCGAGCGGCATGCCGCCATGGCGGCCATGAATGCCGTCAGTATTAATATGCCGAAAATGTTTCGCACCGTGATTTTCTTTGAGATTGCAAAGTTAACGCCGGGGAGCGGATTTTGAAAGCAAAAGCGAAAAAATAACGGCCGTCAGTCAATGCTATGTGACAAAAAAGCAGTAACTTTGCATTCCGTAAAAAGTAAGCTGATCAACAGTTTCCAATAAATCAATATATTACCCTTATTTCAATGGATTTTTCCTGGTTAACAGATCTTTTAGGTCCGGGCCACACATCGCTTTCAAGCACACTGGTGCTTTATTCGTTTGTGATTGCCCTTGGTGTGTTTCTGGGCAAGCTGAAGGTGGGTAGCGTTTCGCTCGGTGTCACATTCGTGCTCTTCGTGGGCATTCTGATGGGGCACTTAGGTTATGTGGTCGATTCCAACGTGCTCAAGTTTGTGCGCGAGTTCGGCCTCATCCTGTTCATCTTCGCCATCGGTATTCAGGTCGGCCCCGGCTTTTTCTCGTCGTTCAAGAAAGGTGGGGTTCGACTCAATATGCTGGCCGTTAGCTGTATTGCCCTTAACGTAGCGATTGTGCTTGCCATCTACTATATCGATGGCGACACGGATATCGAAGCTCTTGTCGGCGTGATGTCGGGAGCCGTCACCAACACCCCCGGCCTTGCCGCAGCCCAGCAGGCTGTTCAGGACAATGTCAATGCCATCAACACTATGTCGATGGGCTATGCCGCGGCATATCCGCTTGGCGTGTGCGGCATCATCGGTGCCATGTTCCTGATCAAGGCGTTGTTTAAAATCAAGATCGACAAAGAGGTGAAAGCTATGGAGGAGGAGAACGAGAAGCTCCAGTCCAAGCCCAATTTCGTGTCGATCGAAGTGACCAACCATCTTATCAACGGACGTTCGCTCCGCGAACTGCACGAAATCATCCAGTGCGATTTCGTGATTTCCCGACTCATGGATCAGAGCGGCAACATCATCATCCCGACATCGCAGACACAGGTGCGAGTGAGCGACAAGCTGTTTGTGATCCTTTCGGTCAGTGACACCGCCCGCTTCGAATCGGTTGTGGGGCCTGAAGTTGAGATGGACTGGGAAGAAGTGACCCCCAGCCGTGTTGTTTCGCGCCGCATCGTCATCACAAAAAGCCAGTACAACGGAGTGGCTCTCGGCTCGCTCCGCCTGCACGCCGGTTATCAGCTCAATGCCACCCGCGTCAACCGTGCGGGTGTCGACCTCATCGCATCGCCTGATCTGCGTCTGCAGATGGGCGACCGCATCACAGTGGTCGGTGATCTCAACGATATTGACCGTCTGGCCAACCGCCTCGGCAACTCTATGAAGCGCCTCAACGAGCCTAACATGATCACTATCTTCGTGGGCATCCTCTTCGGTATTATCGTAGGCTCTATCGAGCTGCCTTTCGGCATGAAGCTCGGTCTGGCCGGCGGTCCGCTGGTCGTCGCCATCCTTCTCAGCCGGTTCGGTTATAAATTCAAGCTTGTCACCTACACCTCGTCGTCTGCATCGTTGCTCATGCGTGAGCTTGGCATATGCCTCTTCCTTGCGTCGGTGGGCATATCGGCCGGCGCCAACTTTGCCGAAACGGTGTTCAACCCCACAGGCATGTGGTGGGTGATATGGGGCTTCATAATCACCTTCGTGCCTCTGGTCATAGTCGGTTGCATCGCCCGCGGAGTCTACAAGATCAATTTCCTTACAATCATGGGTCTTTTCTCCGGCGGTTATACCGATCCACCGGCCTTGGCTTATGCCAACAATGCAACGGGACACGATGCTCCGGCCGTGTCATATTCGACAGTCTACCCGCTCACGATGTTCCTGCGTGTAGTCGCGGCTCAAGGTCTGATTCTCGCCTTTATGTAATCAGCCGCAATTAAATCAGGCGCCCCGTCAAAATCTTTTTTTTGACGGGGCGCCTGATTTATGGTTGTGCTGTCGGTGTATGCGGGGCTACATGTAGCGGTTGAATATGGCCTCGAGGTCGGCCGACGCTATTTCGCCGGAATCACGCCACACTTCTTCGCCGTTCTTGTACATTACCCACGTCGGGTAGCTTTCGACTCCGAACACCCGGTCGATGTCGGGATGCGCGTCACCGTCATATTGCAGAATGTTGACCCTGCCGTCGTAAACCTCCTTAAGACTTTCTACGACAGGCATCATCCGGTGGCAGTGAGGACACCATGACGCATAGATCTCGACAAGCGTCGGGGTCGGGCCATCGAACATCTGTTGCAACGTTTCCTGATTCATGATGTTTTGTTTTGAGGGGTCAGATGTCGCTTTTCTTGTCGTTGACAAATTCCTTCACTTTTGCTACGAGGGGTTCTTTCTGGTGCAGTCCGTATCCGCGCCAGACGGCTTCTCCGTCCTTGAATACTATAAGCGTGGGCACCGAACGGATGTTGTAGCGGGCCGAGAGCTCGGCGTTGCGGTCAATATCGACCTTTATCACGTTGGCGCTGTCGCCGACCTCGCTTTTCACTTGTTCCAGAATTGGTCCTTGCATGCGGCATGGTCCGCACCAGGTGGCAAAGAAATCGACCAGTGTGGGTTTCGACTGTGCGATCATTTCATCAAATTCGTTCATAAGGCAGTTGTGTTGTATTAAGTTTGTGTGAGTTGTTTCTTTTGAATCATTGTCGTCGTTGTGGACGCCGGTGGATGGATCGCGATGGCGCCCGGCGGCGACACTCATTTCAATAACAACAAACGGCGTCGGATGGTTTTAATAGCTTTTCGCACGATTATTTTTGCCGTTATAAGCGGATTGCTTATTTTTGTGAGGAAAATTACGCATAAGAGTTTTATGGCACACATTAATCTTAAAGGCATGGGCGTGGCGCTTGTCACACCGTTTAAGTCTGACAAATCGATTGATTTCGATGCGTTCGGCCGATTGCTTGATTATCAGATCCAGAGTGGCGTGGACTATCTTGTGGTGCTGGGCACCACAAGCGAGAATCCGACGCTTGAACCGGAGGAGCGTGAGCAGATAAAACGTTTTGTCACCGCCCGTGTCGACGGTCGCGTGCCCCTTGTGCTCGGCTGCGGGGGAAACAACACCGCGGCTGTTGTGCGTGAACTTGCCACCTCCGATCTCTCGGCATTCTCAGCCATTCTTTCGGTTGTGCCATATTACAACAAGCCTTCGCAGGAGGGAATTTATCAGCACTATGCTGCAGTGGCCAAAGCTTCGCCTCTGCCTGTGGTGCTTTACAATGTGCCGGGGCGTACGGGTGTCAATATGACTCCCGAAACGACGCTGCGTCTGGCTGCCGACTTCCCGAATATCGTCGGCGTCAAGGAGGCTTCCGGCAATATGGTGCAGGTCGATGAAATAATCAAACACAAGAGCGCCGATTTCATGGTGATTTCAGGTGATGATGCAGTGACATTTCCACTTATCACCTTAGGCGCTGTAGGCGTTATCTCTGTGATTGGAAACGCTTTCCCACGTGAGTTTTCGCGCATGGTGCGCCTTGCCCTTGACGGCGACTATGCCGCCGCACGCACGATACATCACCGCTTCAATGATCTTTTCGGCCTGCTTTTCGTCGACGGCAATCCGGCCGGAGTGAAATGTGTGCTTCATGCCATGGGCTTGTGCGAAAATGAATTACGCCTGCCGCTCGTGCCTACACGCATCACCACGTTCGAGAAAATCCGTAAGGTGCTTGATTCGTTGATGTAGTGCGGCGCTGATCATCGGTGTGTCTGATGGCGCGGGATTGAGCGGGCGTTTGATCCGCCTGTCGGTAACAGCGGTCGCGGGAAAGAAAAGAGTGGAAGATATGTGACAATTTGTTTTTATGCGGCAAAAATCTTAACTTTGCAGCCGTCAAGATGCCGTTATTGATACTGCTGCCATCTGCGGTTGACTGGTAAGGTCCGGTAGCTCAGCTGGATAGAGCATCTGCCTTCTAAGCAGACGGTCCCGCGTTCGAATCGCGGCCGGATCACATCATCGCTGATTTTTTAATGCTGTGGAGCTTCCCGTCCGGGAGGCTCCATTTGCGTTGTAGCCGGTGTGGTGGTGTCCGGTTTGATTTTCCCTAGGGATAGCAAGTTTCCGTTCCCCAAGGTCGCTTGAAGATCTGCCCCGGCGTTGACAAAGATTGTGTAATGGCTATAAAACAAAAACGGGCTGTCTCATCGACGGTCCGTTTTGTAGCTATTGTTTCAAAAAAATGTTTCTTAATTACTATGCAAGTTGTTTTTTCAGGATAGATTGGTTATGTATTTTGGGTTTATTACCTAAACGAGGTAAGATTCATTTTATTCGCTTGCAAATTTACGACGACAATATGGATATTTTGTGTCTATCGTGTTACAATGTGGTGTCGCAATGATAGCTTGCAGTATTTTTAACATTAATTCACTATTGCTGCGCCCGTGGATGTTGAACGGAGCGGATAAATTATTAAAAATAATGAATCGTTAATGGCTGTCGGCGGAATGGAATGTATTGAAACGGAGTCATCAATGCCGGGGGCTTGCCGCTTACGAACTTTTGCGGAGCGTGAACATGAATTCAAGGCCGCCGTTCGGACGGTTGTGCACCGACATCACGCCACCGAGCGATTCGATGATGTTTTTCACGATGGGGAGTCCCAATCCGGTTCCTCCGGTCTTTCGGGCGCGTCCCGCATCGACGCGGAAAAAGCGGTCAAACAGGTGGGGCAGATTTGCGTTCTCGACGCCCGTGCCGTTGTCCCAGAATGCAAAGGTGTAGAACTCTTTGGATTGGGAAACAAGCCGAACGCCCATCGTAGTGCCGTGGGAGTGGATGACGGCGTTCTTGATGAGGTTTGACAGCGCGCTGGTGAGCAGATTGGCATTGCCAAGCACCTCGCAGTCGAGAGGCACGTCATACTCAAATGTCATGTCGCCGGTCAGTCCCGTGGTGGAGAAATCGTTGTCGATGGCATAGACGATATCGTGGAAGTTGATCGTGGTGACAGGTATGTTTCCGCTCCCTTCCTCAAGTCGGGTCATGGTCGCGACGTCGTTGAGCAGATTGCATAGCCGGTCTACATTCTGCTGGGCACGGCGCAGGAAGTAGGTGCGTGTCTTGTCGTCCATATCGTCCGATGAGAGCACGGTGTCAAGATAGCCTTTTATGACGCCTACAGGGGTCTTGAGCTCATGGTTGATGTTGTTGGTCATCTGGCGTTTGATGCGCGCTTTTTCCTCCACGGCGTGGATGGCAACGTTGTGCTCGCGCTGGCTTTTGGCAAGGGCTTCGCTGCGTTCGCGGTAGAGTTTTACGATCTGACGTGAAATGTCGCCGAGTTCATTGTGGGGAAACTTGGTTTCGTCAAATTTCACGTTTTCGTCGTTGGCGTTGTTGGCGAAATCGCGCAATATGCGGATGTTGCGGGTGATGTTGCGGGTGATGAGATAGGCGGTGATGGCCGAGGCCGTGAGCAGGATGATCAGGATCACCCAGAAAGTCACGTTTGTTGAGGTGAGCGATTCTCGAAGTGTGGCGGTCATCGGCATGGCGGTGTATATAAGTAGAGCGCCGTCGTTGCTTTTTGTCGATTTGAAATAATATAGCTCGCCTTTGGTGCTGGAGGCTTTGCCTTCGTAGTCATCGGTCGATTCTTTGTTGAGCTGACGCGCAACAAACTCTTTGTCGATTGGCGCGCCTATATAGTAGCGGGGCGTCTTGCCGGCATCGAAATCGTTTTTTTCAAACACACTGATGCGCACGCCGTCATAGCGCGAGTCTTCGAAGAAGATCCCGATTGTGCGCATGAAGTCGCTGAGGTTGTAGTCTTCGTTGGCGTGGCGTTGCTCGTAGACGGCTATGATACGGCTGCTGAACAGGTCGAGTTGCCGTATGATGCTGTGTTCGCGCATATCCATTTCGTGCTTGTAAGTATAGCTCATGAGGAAAGCGACGATGAGCCACGACAGAAGCACGATCGGCACGAAGATGCGCCACCAGAAACTAAATCGTTTCTTTAAAACCATAGCCGAATCCCAGTCGTGTCACGATATTGTTGCCGTAGGGGCCGATTTTTTTGCGCAGTCGGGCGATATTGGTGTCGATGGTGCGGTTGGTCACGACCACGTCGTTGTCCCACACCTGGCGTATGATCTCTTCGCGTGAATAAATGCGGTTGCGGTGAGTGAGGAAAAACAGTAGTATGTCAAATTCGGTGCGTGTCAGCCCCATGTCTTCTCCGTTAAGGAATCCGAGCTTGTCGTTGCGGTCGATGCGGAGGTTGTGGAATGAGATATCAGGCTCGTAGATGCTCTGCGACACGTTGTATTCCCATTGACGGGACGCCTGGCTGCGGCGCAGAACCGCACGGACTCGCGCAAGCACCTCGCTTATGACGAACGGTTTCGAAATATAGTCGTCGGCGCCGATGTTGAGCCCCATCACGGTGTCGTCCTCGCCATTGAGGGCCGAGCAGAATATGAATGGCGTATTTTCGATCTCGGGCATGTTTTTTACCCTTTTTGCAAAATCAAATCCGCTGAGCCTATCCATCATTATGTCGACAATGAATAGGGAATAGGCCGAGAGATCCATTTCAAGCGCTTCTTCGGCGCTGTAGGCGCAATCGACTTCATAGCCTTCTTTCTCGAGATTGAATTTCAGTATTTCGCAAAGGGCCTCTTCGTCGTCAATTACTAATATTTTGATTCTCATTGTAGTGGAAGATGTAAAAGAGTGGGTGTGATAAATTTGTGTTAGGATGCGGTAGTTGTTTCATTCGCGATTGTAAAATTACAAAAGAGAAAATAAATCGATAAGTTAAACAAAGTTAAAGTTGCCTTTTCTTCGAACCGGCGGCCCGCCTATGTGTTATATGGGTATAATTACTATTTGCACTGTGTTTTTTTCATGGTATTAGATTTAAGGTTAAAGATTAAACGGCTGTCGTGAGACAGCTGTTTCTTTTTGCCGTTGGGTCACAGCTGTTTGTTAAAAACGATATTTGGGGCGAATTTTTATTGCCGTTTGGAAAATTATATCTATTTTTGAATCCGTTAATAAATCCAATCTCTCCGCCGTATCGTAGGCGGAGCCACCGAATCAACCCTAAATTTCTACAAAATGGAATTGCTTGACCATGAAGCGGAAGCTCTTCAGAAGCTTGATGCTGACACTACTACTGAAATGAAAGAATCTGCCGAAACGACCGTTGCCGAAACTGTCACACCGGTTTCTGGCGAAGACCGCACGCAGCCGGTTACGGTAGAACGGCTTATCGGACGTCTTAAAGAAATAGCCGCTATGGCTGATGCGGACATAAACGCCGATGAGGTGAGCCGTATCAAACAGCAATTCTATTATCTGCGCAACGAGGCTCTACGTGCCGCCGCCGAAAATGCGACCGCCACAGATGAGGTTGTCACGGACGATGCGTCGCCCGTGGTGGCCGAAGAAGGTGTCGTCACGGAAAATACGGCCGACGCTGCTTTCGATGCCGATGAGGAAACATTCAAGGCTCTTCTTTCCGGGATTAAGGAAAAGAAGGCTGCGATGCGCGCGCGGATCGAGGCACAGCAGCTTGCCAATCTCGAACGGAAAAATGCCATAATCGCCGAAATTCAGTCGATGAGTTCGGATACCGATAATGTCAATCGCCACTATCCTCGTGTCAAAGAACTTCAGTCTGAGTTCAAGGCTGTCGGCGAAGTGCCTCAGCAAAATTCCACCGAAACATGGAAAAACTATCAGGATGCCGTCGAGTATTTTTATGATCAGTGGAAGGTTAACAAAGAGCTTCGTGACTATGATTTTAAGAAAAATCTTGCCGAAAAGCAGCTGCTGATAGACGAGGCTGCAAAACTCGGCGGTGAACCCGATGTGGTCACGGCATTCCGCCGTCTGCAGGAGCTTCATGACAAATGGCGCGAAATCGGTCCGGTGGCAAAAGAATTCCGCGAGGAGATCTGGACCCGCTTCAAGGATCTGTCGGCCGACGTCAACAAACGCTATCAGTCGTTCTTCGAAGAACGCAAAAAACGCGAGCAGGAAAACGAGGCCGCAAAAACCGCCTTGTGTGAACGCATCGAGGCCATCGACTTCTCCGCGCTCAAGGGCTATTCATCGTGGAACAAAGCCACACAAGTCATAATCGACGCACAGGAAGAATGGAAAAAACTCGGGTATGCGTCGCGCAAGGCCAACAATGCGCTCTTCAGCCGTTTCCGTCAGAGTTGCGACAGGTTTTTTGCTGCCAAAGCCGAGTTCTTTCACTCGATGAAAGATGAGCTTGCGCGCAATCTCGAGGCCAAGATTCAGCTTTGCGAGGCCGCTGAAGCTCTTAAAGACAGCACCGACTGGAAGCGCACGGCCGACCGTATGGTCGAACTGCAGAAACAATGGAAAACCATCGGCGCTGTACCTAAAAAGCAGAGCGATCTTGTCTGGAAGAGATTTCTGGCCGCATGCGATTGCTTCTTCAACCGGAAAAAAGCCGATGCGTCGTCGACCCGCAAGACGGAGCAGGCCAATCTTGCCGCCAAGCGTGCGATAGTCGCCGAGCTCACGGCTTTGAACTCGCCCGATGCCGACACGCCGCGCGATGAGGCCATTGCCCGTATCAATGCCTTGCGCGCCCGATGGCAGGAAACGGGTCATGTGCCTTTCCGTGAAAAAGAAAAGCTCCACGATGCGTATCGCGAAGTGGTGCGTCAGCTCTTTGATAAATATGACATACACGAAACGCGTGCCCGTCAGGCCTCGTTTGAGGCTTCGATCAACGAGCTTTCGGCCGACAAACAGAAACTCGGACGTGAACGTGAACGACTGATGCGGGCCTATGAGTCGCGCCGCAATGAGCTTGCAACATACGAAAACAATCTCGGATTCTTCAATTCAAAGTCGAAATCCGGCGAATCAATGCTCCGCGAAGTGCAGCGCAACATCCAGCGAATCAAAGCCGATATTGCCGATCTCGAAAATAAGATCAGACTCATCGATTCGAAATTCTGATTTGGCGGAAAAAACAATCGACAGACAATGACAGGCATTAATGCGCGCGGTCGTTATGGACGTTACATACAATTGATACTCAATTGTGTCGACTTCCTTATAATCAACATTGCCTTTTTGATTGCCGCCCGTCTGTCGCCTGATTTCGTCGCTGTGCGCATGCGCACGGTGTGGTTCTTGGCCAATATCTCCTATCTGCCTGCCGCTTACATGCTGGCCAACACGCAGACTTCGCGCTCAATAGGCATGGAGCATGTGCTTTCCAATTCAATTAAGGCGGTGGCTTTGCATGCGCCCGTCTTCATTTGCATCCTTTATTTCCTGCAGATCGACAGCATACCGTGGGTGGCTTTCGTCGAATTTTACGGCGCGATGCTTCTGCTGTTTCCCCTGTGGTGGTCGCTCTCGCGAATCATCATCAAATTTTTCAGAAGCCGGGGCCGCAATTTCAGCCGCGTGGTGATCGTCGGATCCAATCCCATGGCCCGTAAGCTTTATGATGTCATGTTGTCTGATATCGGCTTTGGTTATCGCGTGATGGGTTTTTTCGATGACAAGCCTCATCCCGAAGTGCCTCCGGGTATGTTCCGTGGTTCGCTCGACGATCTTGAAACGTATGTCGCCGAGAATGCCGTTGACGAGATTTTCTGCGTGCTCCCCGGCGAAAAGGCCGACCAGATAAGCCGTGCGCTGCATATCGCCGAAACAAATGTGGCACAATATTATTATGTGCCGCAGATCGGTAAAAATGTTAATCGCAACTATGAGATGTATGCTCTCGGGTCGATACCGGTGATGTCGGTGCGCCATCAGCCGCTCGCCCGTCTTTCCAACCGCGTGTGCAAGCGTGCGTTTGATCTTGTGTTTTCCGGAGTGTTCATGCTCATTTCGCCATTGGTTTTCATCCCTGTGGGCATTGCCATCAAGATTTCTTCGCCCGGTCCGGTGTTTTTCAAGCAAAAACGCACCGGATATCGGGGTCGGGAGTTTTATTGCTATAAGTTCCGGACAATGCGCGTTAACGCCGCCGCCGACACGCAGCAGGCCACAAAGAATGACCCGCGCAAAACTCGTCTGGGCGATCTGCTGCGGCGCACAAGCATCGATGAGCTTCCGCAGTTTATCAATGTGCTGAAGGGCGATATGTCGATTGTCGGGCCGCGACCCCATATGCTACGCCACACTGAGGAATATTCACGCCTCATTCAGAAATATATGGTGCGCCACTATATAAAGCCCGGCATCACGGGATGGGCGCAGATCAACGGCTATCGCGGCCAGACCGAAGAACTCTGGCAGATGGAAAAACGTGTGGAGCATGATGTGTGGTATATCGAGCACTGGAGCATATTGCTTGACCTTAAGATTATTTTCCGCACGGTCTACAATGCCATTCACGGCGAAAAAAACGCTTTCTGATTCCGTTTTCCATTCCGGCACCTGGCTGCCATGTCTGCGGCTATAAAAACCGCAGTCCCTCCAAATTCGCACAAACAAACCACCATCCCCCGCTACCTTTGCCCTTGACAAAACCACTCAAGGCGCAATGTTCTTCTCCTCCGACATACCACACCGCGACTGCGGCCCCAACTACCT
>CAJJOX010000018.1 GCA_905193485.1 uncultured Porphyromonadaceae bacterium
CAGCAGCGGACGTCTTGAAGTGAGCAACTTCAACAGCAAAGCATTGAGCACCAACGTAGCCCGCATCAACAGCCTATTCCACTCATCGCCCACGCTATCAGACCTGATCGAATGCCACACATTCAACGACGAAGAGATAGCCGATCAGATCAAAACGATCTATGCCGAATCGGGGTATCTGATGGACCGAAACACGGCAATGGCATGCCGCGCCATCAATCTGAGTCTGCGGCCGGGCGAAACAGGCGTATTCCTCGCCACGGCATCACCTGAAAAATATGCGAAACAGCTCTTTGAATTGCTTGGCGACGACATCGGGCTCAAGAGATCCGAGCCGGAATCAAGGCAACAACACAAAATCAACGAGCCTACTTTGCCGCCTCTTTTCCCGGCATTGCGCCGTTATCTTCTTGAAAACAAAATATAACTCCATAACACGATCAACCGATAAACATCATGGCAAACAAACGCAACCTGAAAAAACAGATAAGGTATATCTGCGGTGAAGTGGCACTGCGGTGCATTCTCACACGCGAATTTGTTGAAGGCATCGACGCCGAAACGCTCAACAATCTTGTGCTCGAATTGGCCGACCTACAGGAGAACGCATTGAAAAACGCTTCGTTCTCTTTTGACAAAGCGCCTGCCGATTACGAGAGCAAATCGCTCTACCATAAGGCTCATCGCAACTATTATCATCAGGCTTACAAAAAATTTCACTCGGAATTCAACAACCACATACAGCAAATTGTTGATTCACTGAACAAAGCGATTCCCGCCGCACAGCGCGAGCACAATAAAAAAATTGCGGCGGAAGCATAACATGATCCGCCTATGTGGCTAAGCCGTCAGATTCTGAGGATAGCCGGCTGGACTGTGGACATCACGGTTCCCGATTATCCCAAATGCATCATTTGTGTTGCCCCCCACACGAGCAACTGGGACTTCATACTTGGAAAATTAGCCTATGCGTCGGTCGGCCGCAAAGCCGGATTTCTAATGAAGGAATCGTGGTTTTTCTTTCCGCTCGGCCTGATATTCAAAGCCATGGGCGGAATACCCGTACCGCGCCGCAAAGGGTCATCGCTTGTCGACACAATCGTGGCCAAGTTCAATGCAAGCGACCGTCTTGCTCTGGCCATAACGCCCGAAGGCACCCGGAGCCGTACCACCGAATGGAGGCACGGATTCCTTCACATCGCATATCAGGCCAACGTGCCCATCATGCTTGGAGCCATTGATTTCGGCACAAAAGTGATTTCGATCCGCGACACTTTTATCCCTACGGGAGATGTCGACTCCGACATGCGTAAAATCAAAGACTATTACCGTTGTTTCAGAGGAAAGTATCCCGAAAAGTTTTCCACAGATTAGACGATGCCTACACGCAATCTGAAAATAGCCCTCATACCGCTCGACATCATCGAGAATGACAGCGACTCCAATCTTGAAGCCGCAATAAAGCGGTTCGGCTTGCTTGATGCCGATACCGACATGGCTGTGTTGCCGGAAATGTTCAACACAGGTTTCACCCCGGATGTAAAGCAGCTCGCACTCAACGCACAACCCAACGACGGGAAACTCATCAACGAACTCCGCAATCAGGCCTCGCGACGCGGCATAGCCATATGGGGAGGCTTCACGGCAACGGAAAACGGAAAATACTTCAACCGTGGATTCATGATCAATGACAATGGCGAGGCTCAATTTTACGACAAGCGTCATCTGTTCCATTACGGAGGAGAGAGCGAAGTGCTTACGGCCGGCGACAGAATATCGCCTATAATCAGCTTCCGCACATGGAATCTGAAAATGTCGATATGCTATGATCTTCGCTTCCCGGCATGGAACCGCGCTATCGCCAACGACTATGATGTGCTCGTAGTGCCCGCCAACTGGGCGCACACCCGTTTTTTTGCATGGAAACATCTTTTGATCGCCAGAGCGATAGAAAACCAATCGTTTGTTGTGGGATGCAACCGTGAAGGATCGGATATCTACGGAGATTATCCACAAGGCGATTCACTGGTGTTCAACAACTGGGGCGACGACATTTCCGACCGTCGCAATGACGGAACCGTTTACGCCGAGCTAAATGCGGATACATTTAACAACGACCGACGACGATTTCAACCGTGGCGCGACGCCGACAGTTTCCGAATCGACCTATAACATCGACAAAAGCTGTGGCAACAGTGGGATGTCGCCGTCGTTGATCAAGTGACGCACACAGTGATGACAGCGTCCGGGGTCATAAGAATCCTGTGATGAAATGCGGCGGTGCACCTGCTCACGCGTCAGATTGTTACGTGTCATCACGCGTTTGATCCGCAAGTCGACAGGTGCCTCGACATTCCACACTTCATCAACCATCCGGTCAAGGTAACTCTGATAAAGAATCGCCGTTTCAACAAAAGCCAAACGCCTACCGGCAGACCAACGGCGCAAATCACGGCGCACCGTTTCATGAACGGCTTTGTTGAGGCGTTCGAGAAGCACTGCATCGGCAAACACGGCATCCGCAAGCACGGCACGGTCTATTGCCCCTTCAGGCGTCACCGCTTCACGACAGATCTCATGAGCGATGGCGTGTTTTATCTCTTCGTCGCAATCCATGAGCCGCCTGGCTTCGCTGTCGCAATCATACACGTCATAGCCCATACATCGCAACATGCGGCTCACGACGCTTTTACCTGATCCAATTCCACCGGTCACGGCAATAAGCCTCGACCTGCAATGCGGACGTGATTCAATATCATCATTCATAGAAAACCGTCAGTGTTCAATAACATATTTCACGCTGTCGTTAGACACCGATACAAAACGATATCCTACCGGTAAATCGCCGACATCCACCTTTACATTGTTCGAAGAATCATGGAGTGAACGGTAGTCGACACTCACTTCGACCGGGAGCTCTTCATCAGCCAGATGCTTCGGGGCGAGATAGCAAAGCTCGACACGCGCCGGATAGATGACAAGCCTCTCATCGTCGGGCACATTCTTGATCTTGACAGGCATCATGACACGTTTGGAAACGAGAGGCTCAACGGGCACGGTAAGCTCGACTCTGGATGGACGGACCCTCACTCCCGGAACAGGTTTCAGACCCACCTCATAGACAGTTGTGTCGGTGAGTCCGCTGCGCACGAAACGCTCGGTCTCGATAAAAGTGACGTCAGGAGAAACACCTCCGACAGTATAGACGGAAACAGAATCTACCGAAGCGGTAATGCGTCCGGAAGAAATGCTGCGGACACTTGCAGTGACATCCGCATCGACGCGCAATGGAAGCCGGTATCCTTCGCCGGTCGCATATCCTATGCTGATCGAGTCGGGATTGACGAGGAGAATGCCCACATTTTGTCCGAAAAGATCACGCAATTTGCTATCGAGCTTGGAACGTGTCAGCAACACCCGATTGCGGTTTGAGCCATACTGGCGGAAATCAATCTCAAGTGTCGGCACTTCTCCGAACTTATATCGTATGAAATGCGTGCCCCGACCCTTGAGCATAACATTGATCGAAATAGGCACATCGCCGACTATGACCACACTGTCGGGCACATTGGTCAGGCGGACAGGCAATTCAAAGTCGCGCTCGGTGATCTCGTCAAGAGAAATTATAAACCAAAACAGAGTCGCCACGACAAGACACATCAGATACAGCACGATGTTGCGTCCGCGACGTGTGCGGAGCTTGCGGCGGCAAATAGCCAGATAGTGCACGATGATGTTTCGGGGCGATTTATCCATCAATATTATGGGCGGTCGGGAGATAAAACCGATAAAGAAACGGAAGCTTTAATGCTCACAGGGTTTCCTCAAAAAATGAGCCGCCGCACATGTGGGGCGGCGGCTCGGATATAAAGGATTTTATCTCTGCGTTTTTCGAATGAATGTTATTTTTTTGTTTCGGTTTCGGCATCGGTCTGTGCATCGCCTGCCGTGGGATAAACCGAACCCTTGTCGATCGTGATGTTGACGCCCTGGGCTATTTCGATCACAAAAGTTGTTTCCTTGATGCGACGGATTTTACCATATATGCCGCCGGCTGTGACGACACGATCGCCTTCACCAAGGTTTTCACGGAATTTACGAATTTCTTTCTGCCGTTTCTGCTGGGGTCGGATCATAAAGAAATAGAAGATAAACACCAGCGCAACGATCATTATAAGATTGCCGTATTCTGCCATATCTGAATTTAGGGTTATTTGGGTTCTTGAATAGTTTTAAAAAGTCGGTATGCGAAAATAATAATAATTTTTCAATTTTTGGTCAAGCGGCCTTCATTTTTCAGATAATTTATGACAGAATAAAGAATTCCGTTGATAAACTGACCACTTTTAGGCGTGCTGTAACTATTTGCGATCTCAATATACTCGTTCAGAGTGACGGCGATAGGGATGGCCGGATAATTGAGCAGCTCTGAAATCGCCGCAGCCATGATCACAACATCCATAAAGGCGAGTCGCTCGGTATCCCATTGGCGGCGGTCGATGAATCGGTCGATCAGCTCGCGGTATTCATCGAAATGGTCGACGGCATCTACAAACAGTTCGCTGCCGAACGAGGCATCTTCTTCGTCTTTATATTGCGGGAGGAGCGGATTCTGTCCGGGGCGGGCATCGGCAATGCGCCTCATGGTCTTGAGGACAAATGTACCTACGATATCGAGATCATCATTCCAGTAAACCGACATGTTTTCAAGCGCCTCGGCAAGATCGTCGCCGGGAAGTATTACATTTTTGTAAATGTTACGCCAAAATTCGCAATCGGCTTTCAGATCGGTCGTTTTGGCATCCATATACTTAACGTAGATGTCAGACGAAGTCACCTTGTCGAGAATTGATCGCACGAGTTGCGGATCATCGTTCCAGGAGAACGGATGTTCGGTGAAGAAAGTCTGCATCTGCTCGTTATCGGCGAGCGACTTGACCATGCCGTTGTCGACGAAGCGTGTATTGGGATTAAGATCGTCAGCTGTGGCAAGGAATTTGTGCCTGGCAGCATCAAGGCGTTGGTCCTCCACTCGGGTCAGTTCGACAGGCAGGGCGAGCAGGGCATGATAAAGCTCATAGGATTTGTCGAGCGAACGTATCAGCGAATTGCGGGCGTTGACATATGATGCTCTGATATCGCCAAGCTTGTTGATCGTTTCAACGGCCTGCTCAAAAGCCTGCTCATAGCCCACATTCGAGAACTGCCCGTCGCGACGGGCCGCTGCAAGAAGCCCCTCATCGGTAGAAAGAACGGTTTCAAGTATTACTGTCCAGAATTTAACATCGTCAGCAAGCTCGCGGTTGCGCTGGTGTATGTAGCTTCGATATATGGCGGAACGTGTGATGCTTCCGTAAAGGTCTTCTACAAGAGAATCCGGGAAACGTTCGGAAAATGTGGCGCCGGCAGCCGCAGCTTTAAGGTCGGAGTCGGCACGCAGCATGCGGCTCACACGATTGGCGGGAAGATACCTGTTGTCGTCGACACCGGCTATTACACGTGAGGCTGCATTGGGACGTGTTCCCGAGAGGCGCATGATCATCAGGAGCAGATCGACATAAAACGAATAGGCAAACCGACGGTCGCGCGAGGCATTTTCGGGAGCCTGTGGCAATTTGAACTCTCCTTGAGTCAACAGATAGCTATATAGCATCTGCACTACTTTTATTCGGATCAGTACGCGATTTATCATGACTTGAATGTGCTTTGTTATTTTCGTTGCAAAGGTAGATATTTCCGCCGACATTGCATGCAAATATGCTGCAAAAAACTGAACGCGCCGTGATTTTGAAAACAGAGGCGCCGTGTCGCGGAAAAGAATGACCGGCAACACGGCGCCTGAATGCGTGTGGAAACTCAGTTTTCCGGATCAGACGACTTTTCGGTCGGAGCCATGTGGTTGAACCCCTGGGCGAGAAGCCGCATCTCGACGCCATCGCGGGTGACAAGGGCACAGCCGAGCTCGGGACGGGTGATGTGGCCGATAACTTTCACTCCTTCCATCTTACTGAGCGTTTCGTGATAATGAAGCGGAGCAGTGAAGACCAGTTCATAATCTTCGCCGCCATTGAGTGCGGCTGTGACAAGGTTCATGTTCACCTCCTCGGCCATTACGGCGGTCTGATAATCGATCGGAATACGCTCTTCATATATGCGGCAGCCGCAGTCGCTGGCCTTGCATATATGGATGAGCTCGGATGAAAGGCCGTCGCTTACGTCCATCATGGCTGTGGGCACAATCCCGGCCCGATCGAGTGCGGCGATGATGTCGCGACGGGCTTCGGGTTTCAGCTGACGCTCGATAAGGTATTCCTTACCTTCAAACTGCGGCACAAAATCCTTGTCGCCGGCACCGACATTTTTCTCGCGTTCAAGCAACTGAAGTCCCATATATGCCGCACCGAGATCTCCTGACACACATATCAGATCCGTGTCGCGGGCGCCGCTTCGCATCACCACTTTTTCCTTGGGCGCGTCGCCGATGCATGTGACACTGATGACGAGCCCTGACCGCGACGACGTGGTATCGCCGCCTACGAGATCGACACCATATATCTCACATGCAAGCCTGATGCCGGCATACAATTGCTCGATATGCTCGACGGTGAAGCGCGATGAAATGCCAAGCGCTACAGTGATCTGACGCGGTGTGCCGTTCATTGCATATATGTCGGAAAAGTTGACCACCGCGGCCTTATAGCCGAGATGCTTAAGCGGCACATATGTAAGATCGAAGTGAATGCCTTCGACAAGCAGATCGGTACTGACAAGCACTTCGGTATCGGGGTAGCGCAACACGGCCGCATCATCGCCCACACCGGCTATTGTCGAGGCATTGACATGACTGATGCCTCCGGTAATCCGGTCTATGAGGCCGAATTCACCGATAGTGGAAATTTCTGTCTGCTGTTCCATTTCAGATTTGTATGGCGACGGATTTATCTGGCACGTGCAACAAGTTCCCGCATGATTTCCATCATCTTGGGCTGCGCGGCTTCAGCCGCCTTCTGCACTTCCTCATGAGTCGGCACGTCAGTAACATCCTTACCTCCAAGGTCCGTGATCACTGAAACGCCAAACACCTTCATGCCGGCATGATTTGCTACGATGACTTCGGGCACTGTGGACATACCGACGGCATCGCCCCCGATAATACGGAAATATTCATATTCGGCGGGGGTTTCAAACGTGGGGCCGGGAACACCTACATACACTCCGTGCATGACACGAATACCCTTTTCAGCCGCGATTTCATCAGCAAGCCTGATGAGTTCATGATTATAGGCTTCTGTCATAGCCGGGAAACGCGGGCCCATGCGTTCGTCATTTTTGCCGCGGAGCGGGTTTTCGGGGAAAATATTGATATGGTCGGTAATGATCATGATATCACCCACGCGAAATTCCTTATTCATGCCTCCGGCAGCGTTGCTGACATAGAGCGTTTCGATACCGAGGGCTTTCATGACACGCACGGGAAAGGTGACCTGCTTCATGTCGTAGCCCTCATAGTAGTGGAAGCGGCCCTGCATTGCAAGAACCGGTTTTGAACCGAGACGTCCGAAAATGAGATTGCCGCTATGTCCTTCGACGGTCGACACGGGAAAATTGGGAATCTCTTTGTAGGGGATATATTTTTTATCATCAATGTGATCGACGAGAGCGCCGAGGCCGGTGCCGAGAATTATTGCGGTATCCGGCATCTGCCCAACAATGTTCTTGATATAATCAGCTGTTTCTTGAATTTTGGTCAGCATGGCAAGTTGAATTTATATGGTTGAAAGAATAATATTATTAACAACAATCGGACGACGCGGGTTTGACGCGATAGACGGATATCATCCGTTTAGGCGCCTGTCGGTGCGCACGAGCTGTTGAAGTATGTCTTCGAGAGAGCGTTCGTTATAGTCTTTAAAGCTCACACGTATGGGCAGATAGTATGTGCAACGACGCAATTCATGGGGGAAATATGGATTTGTTTTAAGACGAACGGCATCTTTTTCAGTGGTCACCACAATCTTACGCTGTCCCGACATGGTTTTGAACTTGTTGGAGATGCTTATCATGTCGGAATGACTGAAATGGTGATGGTCGGCGTAGCGTTTTATGCGTACCTTTGCGGCAAAACGACGTAGATAACGGATAAACGGACGAGGGTTTGCCACACCCGACACAGCCAGAATGGCATCGCCGTCGTTTAGAGAGCTGAGCTGCATCGCACCGCCCGGTGGCACTGCTTCAGGGAAAAGGGGCTTCAGAGGCTCATAGACATAACTCGAAAACAGTAGCGACTGATATGGGAAAAGGTCGAGATTGGTCTTGAACACGCGTATCTCCATGGGCTTCATATCCTCGGGGCATTTGGTTACGATGACCACGTCGGCACGTTTAAGCGCACTCACCGGCTCGCGCAGGCGGCCATAAGGAAGCATGTCATCATTATAGGCCGGACGGCTATATTCCATAAGCACCACGGCTACCGACGGCTTGACATAACGATGCTGGAAAGCATCGTCGAGCACAATCATATCAAGTTCAGGCGCCAGACGGCGCATTTCTTCGATACCCTTTACCCTGTCTTCGCATACGGCGACCGTCACGCCCAGATTTCTGAATTTTCGATATATCTGGTAGGGTTCATCGCCTATATCGTCGACATGACTGTCGGGAGTGGCCATGACAAAACCCTTTGTCTTGCGTTTATATCCGCGGCTGAGCACACCTATTTTATAATCGCGGCGCAAATGGTCAACAATATACTCCGTGTGGGGAGTCTTTCCGGCACCGCCCATCGATATGTTGCCGACGACAATCACAGGGATATCGAAAGTGTGCTGTTTGAGAAAGCCACGTTCGAACATCGCATTACGCACAGCCATGACCCACCCATAGACTTTGCTTATCGGATAAAGCAGCAGATGTGAAAGCAGTTTGTTCTTGGCCATGACTTGATCGTTTGCTGTTAATTGTCAGTATTCAACCGACCGGGTTGTCTACCGGATGTGCATATAATTCATTCGACACTGAAGCGGATACATCGTGCGCACACGATTGGCGACACGCGCGAATATTGCCGACTGCGGATCAAGAGCCCCGGCCAATGCCGAATATATCTGCCGGCTCTCCACACCGGCCAACTCAGCCCACCATTGCCGATTGATTTCGGGATATTCCACTATCCTCACGTCGGAATAGTCGACTCCGAGTTTCTCGGCCATATCCTCGATTGTGCGGCGCAAGCCGCCAAGTTCATCCACAAGACCGTTTTCAAGTGCGCTGAGTCCGTCCCAGACACGCCCTTGCGCGATTGCGCCGATCTGTTCGACCGACATGCCACGCGATTGCGCGCATCGGCTCACGAAAAGTTCATATCCACGGTCGACATAACTTTGCATTGCTTCGCGTTGTGCAGGTGTCATCTGATGCAGCAGTCCCGGGAAATCGCCAGTATTTGTTTCCACGGTCACGGCATTGATTCCGAGCTTATCCTTCATCAGCGGCTCAACATTCGGGATTATTCCGAAAATGCCGATCGACCCGGTGAGAGTCAACGGAGAAGCAAAAATCTTGTCGGCGCCGCATGATATATAGTAACCGCCTGAAGCGGTGTAGTCGCCCATCGAAACATAAAAAGGTTTCCCCGAGGCTTTAAACTGCTGCAACGCCTCCCAGATCTGCTCGGAAGCGAATGCGCTTCCACCGCCGGAGTTGACGCGGAGCACGAGTCCGTCGACCGTATCATCTTTCGCAAGGTCGAGAATCTGAGGCACTATCGTTGCCGAAGCGATGCCGTCGTCGGCATCTTCGGTGATATCACCGACGGCATAAAGCACGGCTATAGTCTTTTTAGTATCGGCGTTTTCATCGGCTGCAATCGCATTGCAATAATCCTGAAAATCGACATATTGCGGTTCGTCTGTACTTGTTCGCGACATAACGAGGCTGTCGATCTGACGCCGGTAGGCTGTATTGTCGACAATTTTACGAGTGCGGTAGCTCTCAGGCGCCTGTGCGAAACTGAAACTGTTGGCCCAGGCATTAATGCTGTCGACATGCGTGTGACGGGCTATAGCGATTGAATCGGCCATATCATCCCAGATCCGGCCGAGGAAATGGTCGATCTGTTCACGGTTGGGCTCGCTCATGCCGTCGAGCAGGAACGGCTCCACGGCGCTTTTATATGTGCCCACTTTCACGAC
Organism: uncultured Porphyromonadaceae bacterium; assembly: GCA_905193485.1. Lineage (GTDB taxonomy): Bacteria > Bacteroidota > Bacteroidia > Bacteroidales > Muribaculaceae > Paramuribaculum. The sequence continues at coordinate 10,197 of CAJJOX010000018.1, forward strand.
CTGACATTCAACGCCCACCTTTTCGAGAAGATTCTTGAAATAGAATGTGGTTGCGCTGAGGCCGTGGATATCGACCATACCTACAGGATTGACATATATCTCGCTCGCCGATGTCGCGATGAAATAGTCGGCTTGAGAATAATTGTCACCGTAAGCCACTACCCATTTACCGGATTTTTTGAAATCTTTGATGGCATCGATTATTTCCTCGCATTGGGCAAGTCCGGCACTTACACCGCCGCAATCGATCAAAATGCCATCAATTCGGCCATCAGTCTTGGCCGCCCTTATGGAATTGACGATTTCAGCGAGCGAAATCTTTCCTTCATATTCCTCATTGATAATATCCATGAAGTCGACGTCAGTGGCACGGTCGACAATCTCTCCGGAGAGATCTATGCGCAGCACACTATGGTCTTTGACTTCGATGTCAGTCTCACTAAATTGTTTGACAAATGCAACAATAGTCAGCACAATGAGCAATCCGCCAAGAAGCACTGAAAGCCAGATGGCCGCAAGGGTGCCCATAAAGCTGTAGAAGAATTTTTTCATTTTTTAATCCTATGTATGGACAATACAGAACCAGAGTCTAAAAAGCGACTCGACACATCATTCTGTGTCATGTTACAAAATTAATGCTTTTTGAGCGTAATAACCACGTATTCACAAAAAAAATCACCGCGGCGGAGTTTTTTTGTCATTCCGCCACGATGATTATTATAGATACGGCGTCGCGCCGTATGTCAAATGGCCATGTATCAGAGGTAACGGCTGGAAAGGACATTCATGCGACCGTCTATCTCGAAGACCCAGGGACGTCCGGTCGGTATCTCGACATCAACAATCTCAGCGGCAGTGAAATGGCACATCATCATGGCCAATCCGCGAAGACTGTTGCCATGTGCGGCTATGAGCACTGTTTCGTGATCGCGTGTCGCCGGCACAATACGTTCCTCCCAACAGCAGCGCACACGTGCGATCGTATCCTGAAGGGATTCGGCCAACGGAAGTTCATCGGCAGAAAGAGAGTCGTAACGTGAATCATTTCCGGGCCAACGCGGATCGTCGGGCGTGAGCAGCGGCGGGGTGTCGTCGAATCCGCGACGCCATTCGTGCACCGTGGCTTCACCATACTCTCTGGCTGTTTCGGCTTTGTTTAGGCCTTGCAAAGCGCCATAATGCCGTTCGTTGAGGTGCCAGTCGCGTATTGCCGGCACCCAGTCGCGTTCGAGCCGGGCCATCACTATCTGAAGGGTGTGGATAGCACGGCGCAGATAGGAGGTGAAACTGATATCGGGGAACAATCCGGCGGCCTTCAGAAGATCGGCGGCATGAGCGGCCTCAGCACGTCCGTTATCCGACAGATCGACATCGGTCCATCCGGTGAAACGGTTTTCGAGGTTCCATACGCTCTGTCCGTGGCGGAGAAGTATGATACGTTTGGCCATATGCGGTAGAAAGATCAGCGGTTTGCCATCATAGCGGCGGAGGTGACCATATCCTGATAAGCGAAAACTCCGGGCTGCGAAAGTTCAACGATTGTCGATCCGCCGTCGGGTGCGGGCATCTTCACGTGATTTTCGTCGATGAATGTCATCAGCTCATAGGTTTCGCCATTGGCGGTCATCGACCATGTCTGTTCGTCCTGATCGAAGTCGAGGCGCACGACGCTGCCGTCGTTTTCGCTTGTGATGGTATACCCCTTGCCGTCACAGTCGACGATATAGCGGCCGTCCTGACCTTCGATAACCGATTTGCCCTGAGCCACAGGGTTGGAGCCGCTCCAGAATTCGATGCTGTTGAGCACAAGAACATCTGCAAGAGCCGAAACCTCATAGACAGGAAGAATCCAGAATGCGAAGAACACAAGTTCGTTGACAAACTTGTTGCCGACCTGCTGGTTCCATGTCAGAAGTTTGTTGGTCAACTTAAAGCTGCCGATACATGAAGTTGTGACGAATGAGCCACACAAAAGAAGCACGATAGCTACGGTAAAATAGTTTCTTTTCATCTCTCGTTAGTTAATTTAGGTTTATGTTTGAATAACGCATTTAATGCGGGATTTGTTTTTTTGCCTTGGCATAGCATGCCATCACCGTACGGACGTAGTCGAATGTCTGACGCCCGCGGAAATAACCGTAGCGACACACCGGATCATTATAGTATTCGGGGTTGGATTTCAGAAGCAGCGCTTCGGCAACATTCCCGTCCCACACATCGGCTTTCATGCCGTGTTTACGGGCGATTGCTATGGCATCGAGTATATGGGCGAGGCCGGAATTGTAAGCGGCAAGGACAAATTTGACCCGTTCCTGAGGATCCGGAACCTCTTTTTTCAGTGAGTTGTCGAGCGATTTGAGCACCTTGACGGCCGTTGAGACGCTTCCTTCATTGTCAGCCATCCGCTCTTCAGACAGTCCGAAGGCACGGGCGGTAGCGGGCATAAGCTGCATGAGGCCACGTGCACCGGCCCATGACACCTGGGTCGAATCATAACGGCTTTCGGCGTATCCTATGGCAGAAAGAAGTCGCCAATCCCATCCCAACTGTGAGGCATAACGGCGAAAAAGGTTGTCATACGGCGACATGCGGCCTTTGGAGAAGTCAAGCACATAAAGAGCGTCGCCCGCCTGCTTGCTGCGTTCATAGTAACGTTTCAGCAATGAGGCCCGTTCGCGGCGCGGAGCTTCCTGTGCCGACCATGCGTTGATTGTGTCGGCGAGCCATGCCTTGTCACGCGCAACAGCCCAGGCCGATCGCTGGGGGAATCCGACCTCGAGCGTTATGTCAAGATCGGGATAATAGGATTTGTTGAGCGCGGCAATGTCGCTGTCGACCACCGTAAGCGGAATCTCGCCATCCGAAACCATCGCGATCAGATCTTCCGTAATCAGTGTGTCGCGTTCGACCGGACGGATATTGATTCCGCCACCGATCTCATTATTGAGGTTGAGCAGACGATGATAGTATTTTGAATCGTTTTCAACATACACTTCACGTCCGGCGAGCTGCGTCACATCAGTGATACGCAGGCTGTCGGGAGCCCGCCGCGGCTGCACGAGCACCTGATGGGTGATGTTTTCAACGCCACACGCCACCACGCGTTCACGATATTCGGCCGTAACCGGCACTTCATAGGCCAACAGATCTATAAGACCGGAATCAAGCATCTCAACTGCGCGTGCCAGATTGTTGGCCACCACAATCTGCATCTCCATGCCTTTGTCGGAGGCGAAACGGCGCGCAAGGTCGTAGTCATAGCCCATTTCAGTTTCACGATATATGAAATATGATGTAGGGCTGTAGAGCGTACCGACCCTCAACGTGTCGGGAAGTTGCAACCGGCCTGATGACGACGATGCCGAATCGGCAGTATCAGCCGACCCGTTACCGCCGCCTCCGCCTGCGGCAATAGCCGATATGAGCAGAATGGAGAATAGATATATGTGGCGCGCTGCAATCAATATTCAAAGGTGCCTTTGTCGCTTATGATGGTCAGGCGGTTGGTGTAGGATTCCTCAACGCGACCGATCACCTTGGCCTCTATGCCGAATTCGGCAGCTATATCTATCACAGTCTGAGCATGCTCAGGAGCAAGATAGATCTCCATGCGGTGACCCATATTGAACACCTTATACATTTCCGCCCAGTCCGTGCCGCTTTGTTTCTGAATGAGATTGAAAAGCGGCGGCACATCAAACATATTGTCTTTTATCACATGTTTGCGTTCGACGAAATGCATCACCTTCGTCTGCGCTCCCCCCGAACAATGCACCATGCCATGTATATCATGGCGCATGCGGTCAAGTATCCGTTTGATCACCGGGGCATAGGTGCGCGTCGGCGAAAGGACAAGCTTGCCGGCATCGACAGTCACACCGTCGACAGGATCGGTCAGACTCATGCCGCCGGAATATATAAGCTCGTCGGGCACGGCGGCATCGAAACTTTCGGGATATTTTTCGGCAAGATATTTGCCAAACACATCATGACGTGCCGATGTCAGACCGTTGCTGCCCATACCGCCGTTGTAGGCGCTCTCATAGTTCGCCTGACCATAGGAGGCAAGACCGACGATTACGTCGCCCGCCGCTATGTCGGCATTGTTTATCACATCGGCCCGGCGCATACGGCAGGTCACTGTCGAATCGACGATAATCGTGCGCACAAGGTCGCCCACATCAGCCGTTTCACCGCCTGTGCTATAGGCATTAACACCCATCGATCTAAGCGATTGCAGCAGTTCCTCGGTGCCGTTGATGATGGCTGATATCACCTCTCCGGGCACAAGAAGCTTGTTGCGGCCAATGGTGGAACTGACGAGAATATTGTCCGTCGCGCCAACACAGAGCAGATCGTCGATGTTCATGATAAGCGCGTCCTGCGCAATCCCTTTCCATACGCTCAGGTCGCCGGTTTCACGCCAATAGAGATAGGCCAGCGACGATTTGGTTCCGGCTCCGTCGGCATGCATGATATTGCAGTAGTCGGGGTCACCGCCGAGAATATCAGGGATAATCTTACAGAATGCCCTGGGATAAAGGCCTTTATCGACATTCTTAATTGCGTTATGCACATCTTCCTTTGACGCGGACACGCCGCGGAGATTATATCTTATGTCACTCATAATGTGATGGATGGAATTAATTTTAATGTTTCGCTATGTGTGATTACGGTCAGATTCCGGCAATGACCGTAGTGCCGACAATGAAAAACCAGAACAAGAAATAGACCAACGTGCATGGAGCCACGAAAAGGAGCGAATCGATGCGGTCGAGCACTCCGCCGTGACCGGGAATGATGTTGCCGCTGTCCTTGACTCCGACTGAACGTTTGATCATAGACTCGAAGAGATCACCCCACGTCGACATGACACTGACGAGAATGCCGAAAATGGCGAGCGTTCTGGTTGAGAATATACCGAATGTTTCGGGGAAGAACATTTTGGAAAGAATACCGGCGGCAATGCAGAAAATGAGTCCACCGAAAAATCCCTCCCACGATTTTTTGGGAGAAAGACGTTTAAACAGATGATGGCTTCCTATCGCCGATCCCACAAGAAATGCTCCGGTATCGTTGAGCCAGATCATCACAAACATCAACAACAGCAATCCCGGACTGAGCATCAGCATGGCCGAAGCAAATGAGAGCGGCACAGCCACATAAACCACCGACAACACCGAGCATGCGATATGTCGCACGGCATTTTCACGGTGAAGATAAAGCTGCATCACAAATCGGGTCATCACCAATACGAAAAGAACCGCAGCCACAGGATAAGCGAAAAAAGCATACTGACTGTAGGAGGTGATCAGAGCCGTCAGCACCGGCAGGGAAATACCGATAAGCAGGTCGATAAAAAGCGTTAGAGGCGACGCATAGAAATCGTCCTGGGTCATCTTCTGAAACTCCATGATGCCGATAAACGCAAACACACAGCATAGAGCCGGAAAGGCCCAGCCGCCGCCAAACAATATCGAACACACTATCAGAGCCACGTAGACAGCGCCGGACAGCGAACGCACTAAAAGATTTTTCATTACAGGGGGGATAAGATTGTTGATGGTAGGGATGAAACGGCGTAAAAGCGATGTCAGGAATCCCGACGTTTCAGCACGGGATTCCTGACACGGATATCAGCTAATGATTTCGCATGTAATCATTGATTGCAATATCTTACCTCGCGGTATTCTCATTTCTTTTTTGCCGTGAGGCGATCGAGAGTTTCCTGAAGGTTTTCATTGCCCGGGAGCACCTGAAGACCCTCCTGACATTTAGCAATGGCCTGATCGGCTTTACCGTCTTTGTTGAGGGAGTCGATAAGGATGGTATAGGTTGCGGCCACACGGCTTTCGGATGCGTTTTTGTCACCGCTCTTGAAAAGATTAATGATCTTGTCGGCTAATGGATATCCGTCGGCATCGATTTTTGCGCCGTTAGCCATGTAGTTGAGCAGCAGCGACTGATAGAGGTAGGGCACGAAGTCGGGAGCTTTTTCGTTGGCAAGATCGATGTAGGGTTTTGCACTTGCAAACAATTTTGCTTTTTCGGCCGGATCGGTAGCGTTTCTGGCAGCATCGAAAAGAGAAGCATACATATTGTAGCAATCCTGAGGTCTTGCGGCATCTGTGCGGAGGAAGTTGTCGAAAGTAGCGGTAGCCTTGTCTGTTTCACCTGCAGCGGCATAAGCGTTGGCAAGGTTGCGCATCAGTTCCTGATAATCTTTGTTGTCGGGATTCGCGGCAATGGCTTTTTCGAGGATTGCAACAGCTTCGGGAGCACGGTTGGCACCGACAAGCAGCGAAGTGTATACGTCGTAGTCGTTGGGGATATATTCCGCTCCGGGAACGCTGAAAAGTTTGTCACCGGATATGAGAGCCATTGAGTCCTGTTCGAGTTTCCGATAGCTAAGCATGTTCATGCGGTCCATCTGATAGACGCCGGGATCCTGTGAAAGCACGTTATTGGCCCAGTGGATGGCCTGTTTGAAAAGTTCAGGATCGTTTTCACGGGAGCCTGCGGCATAAAGAATGGCCACATAGCGCTGTTCGTCGCGACGGAAGTGGTTGGGGTTCTTCACATATTTCTCATACACCTTCTGGGCGCGGCTGAATTTACCGTCGGTATAATAGACTTCGGCGAGCTCACGCTGTGCAAGACCCGATTCGGGTTCGAGCTGGTTAAGTTCCTCAAGCATGCTGATGAGGAGGTCGCGGTTGTGCAGGTTGTAGACTCGGGCATATTTCACGTATGCCTCGCGGTTGACATTGCCGCGGGTCTTGTCCATGTCGATAGCCATCTGATAAAGGCCTGCGGCCTCACCGGGATCAGACTTGGCCACCATGTCGCCCTGAAGGTTATAAACAGCCGGTTCGGTGTTTTTCGATTCTTTAAATGCCTTGGCGATCCATTTATCGACATCTTTTTTATTGGCCACCGGATCTGCATTCCAGTAAGCGCGGGCAACAGCTGCTATGACGGCAGTGTTCTTTTTATCGAATTTCATGGCCTGGTCAAACAGCTTCTGCGCACCCGATTTGTCACCCGAACGGAGAGCAACTTCACCAAGACCGATGTAGTTGTAGGGATAGTTGGGATTGATCGAAACGCCTTTGTCGAAATTGGCTTTTGCTGCGGCTACATTATTGTTGTCAAAATCAATACAGCCGAGATAGTAATACGACACAGCCTTATCGGTTGTTGATGCGTTGAGCGTATTTGTCAGAATCTCTTTGGCGATATCTTTTCGGCCCGCATTATAGTTGTCGACGCCGTCCTGATAGCCCTGGGCTCCGGCGGCAAGAGATGCGCCGAGCATGATTGAAAACAGAAATCTCAATTTCATGATTTTGGTTTATTGATTGTTATTGTTGTTAATCTAAGATTTGTTTATTACGGATTATGATGCCTGTATTTTGTTAGATGAAAAAATGTCATTGCGGTTTAACCACATCGACAAACTGAGGAGTGATAACTTTGGGACACACACCTGATGCAAGGATAATCTTCTGACCCACATTGCTCGTGACAAACGAGTAGAAGCTATGGCCGACGGTAGCGGGTGAAGCTGTGGAGATAAGGTATATCTGACGATGGAACGGATATGTGCCTTTGAAGATATTGTATTGGTCGGGATAATAGGCGATGGGGGAATCTTTAGGCGCCACTTTGAGCACCTTGACATCGGTTGAGAATGATGCTATTGACGTTGTGTCGGCATCATTTTCGAGTCGGGCGATCTCCTCTTCGGAAAGCTCACGTCCGCTCATGTCCGACGAAAGCCACCCGGCACCGATAATGCCGATGGCGTTCTTGCGGTGAGCCACGGCCTCAAACACCTCGGCCGGAGTTTTCTGGGCATACACGTTCTGTCCGAAAGGCTTGCCGTTGAGCACGGAGTCAATCATGTAGCGCGTGGTCGACGACCCCTTGTGATCAAACACCACCTGTATATCGCCGAGGTCACCGGCACCAGGTATATCGCTCCATTTGACGTATTTCCCGGTAAGGATATCGACAACATCCTGATAATCGATAGCCGTCATTGGATTCTCCGGATTTACAATCATTGCCACCGCATCGACCGCTATGGCCTGTTGCGTGACCGTACGCTTCTGCCGGTCGAGCGCGGATATCTCCTGCCGGTCGAGAGGCCGCGTGGTCACGGCCATGTAGACACGGTTGTCTTTATTCAACAGCGAATCAATCGCGGCCACTTCATCGACATAGAGCGGGAGAATGCTCGAATTTTTATATCGTGATTCAAACACGAATATTTCCTGCTCCATGATATTCTGGAATGTTTCGTCACACGCGATCTGAACGCTCCCCGCGGCATAACCGCCGGCTTTTGTCTGGCCACACGACACACACGCGGCAACCGTTGTCAGCGCCGCGCAAGCC
>CAJJOX010000019.1 GCA_905193485.1 uncultured Porphyromonadaceae bacterium
GGTCTATGGCGGTTATTTCTATGTGTCGGAGCCTTATTTCCTGGCCAAAACCATCGACATCTACCTCAACAAAGAGGCTATACCCAAAGAAATCAAAAAGAAAATGGGTCTGAAGTAACCCACTCCCATTTGTGAAGCAGATGGAGGCTGTGTCGTGATTGTGGTTTGCGGCGCACCCTCCATCTGTTTTTAATATGGCATGGCAAGCGAGGTGTTCAGGCGGGCGATTGAAGCGATTATCCATTTCGCCACGAAGCGGCACAAGTCAATCTTCTCCAACGATGAAGCCGCCGACATCAAGAGCGTGATGCAGTCCTACGGTGAAACCACCGAACAGCAGAAAGCGGTCGGCGCATGGCTCTGCGACTATGCGGAACACCGACAGCCATTTGATGAAATAAAACATCGCCATACACTCAACGAGGTTGGCGATGTCGCGGAAGGTCGGTATGAATGGAAGATTGATAGAGGACGAGGTGGAATCAATTTATAATATTTATTGCATTTTTCATTCCGTAGAGCAGGAACATTATTCTACAAGTCTCAGACGATAGTTCAGGTTGTCCTTTGCTTTTTCACACTTGTCGTTCAGCAGGGTGAGCGTGTTTGCGTTTTCTCTTAAGAAGTTGAATATATTATTGTTGTCATCTGTGTTACACTGCCATACCGTAGCATTGTTATCCCCTGGAATGCCACGCAGAGTGAAACGTTTGCCATTGTAGGTAAAGGTGCGATCCTCTCCGTTTTCAGCTTCCTTATAGGTGAGGGTCAGTTGAAATGTACCGTTACCGCTGTGCTCACGGTTGCGTATAGTCAGTTTGTATTCGATACCCGGACATGAGGCTGCAGGCAGCAGTCCAACGTAGGAATGTGTTTGAATACTACCCAGCTCCGTGGCAGTTTCCTCGAGGTCGCCTCTGTCAATTTGCCTGGGATACAATTTAGCACTATCAGCCAGCATGTATGCATGGTATGTGCCGCTGTATATGGCTAAGATAGTATCACCGGGGAGTATTTCCCGGGCTTGGTCAATGCTGGTGCAGGGAATACTGAACGATAGAGTATCGCCGCCATCGCTGACTATTGTGGCAGATTGGATATTCTCCTCCATTGCCGCATTGGTAACTATTCCCTTAGTCTTACTCGTGGCAGTACATGATGCTAAAACTGTCGCTATGCAGAATCCTGCAAACAGTGTTTTTGTTGTTGTCATTCTTCGCTATTAATAGTTCCAAATACAAACATAGTGAAATTCCCGTAAAAATCTCTCTATGAAAGGTGTAAATTACATGGCAGACGCATCTTCTCCATTTTTGTAACACTATTGTTTCTCCAAGCGTCCAAAAGCCTGTTTTATAGCGGCAAAGAGCAATTCCTTGACAACTCATGGTTTCCATTAAAAACAGATATGTCGCTTCTTTCTCACAAGCTCAATAGCTTCTTTGCCAGTCAAGTGTTCAATGTCAAATCGGAGAACAAGCATGTGAGACAGACCTTTTTCTAACTCTTTCTGTAGTCCGACTTCATCGCCGGGATTGTATCTGGCACCTAACAAAGAAGCTGCATACATTCTCTCATCCTCTGATTCGATGATTCGGATTCTACCAAAGGCTATGACGCTTCGGAAATATGTGGTAAAATCAGACGGATGAATATCATCGGCGGCAATGACGCAGAAAGACGCTTTGTCATGTTGTCTGATGGCATCTACTTTATGACCTGTTTTAGCACTGTGAAAATATAGCTTGCTGTCAGCATAGACATAACTTATCGGAATGGCATAAGGATAACCGTTATCTCCGAGTAAGGCGAGTGTGCCGGATGTGCCCGTTGACAATATGGCATCACATTCTGATTTTGTGATTTGTTGGCGAAAACGCCGCATTTTACGAAATTCCATGGCTTATGATACAATTTTAAGTCCGATAATTGATGATATCAGCGTAAAGATGAAAAACAAACGCCAAAAGGTTGCAGGTTCGTGGAAAAAGAGAATACCCGTCAAAACCGTTCCGACAGCTCCAATGCCAGTCCATACGGCGTATGCACTGCCTATCGGCAGGCTTTGCGTGGCTTTTGCCAACAATCCCATACTTATAATTGTAAACACAAGGAATCCGCAAATCCAGCCCCACCATGCGAGACCTTCAACGGATTTTGCCCTTCCGAGGCAGTAAGTAAAGCCGACCTCGCCGAAGCCGGCTACAATTAGAATTATCCAATTCATAACTGAATCCGAACCTGTTTGAGGGCTGCAGCAATACCCGGCGTCTCCTTCTAAGGCAGTGCGAAATTACAAAAAATCGGTGAGATTCAGGCGTTTTTCTCAAAAAATGACTTGAGATCATTAAAATTCGTGGTTTAATCCTATCTCCATACAGTATTTCTAAATAATAAAATGCTTATCAAGTATTAATATTTAGTTAAATCTTCCGTTCAAAACACACACATTTTATAATCTTTTCACTCCCTCAATGCAACTTTTTTATTCCCTCTATTCCCTAACGGATAGTTGTACCGTTATTTTATTATATAGCTGATATTCAGTAATAAAAGTCCACTCATATAATTCCACATGAAATCAATACCTATTTTATATGGGTTTATCCGATAGGAAATTGTTTGGGGGAAATTGGTTATGTGGCTAACGACACACGATGTTTCGTGCCCGACGTTGCTGTCTTGCTTAAATTCATCAGCGTTTCAGTCGCATTGTTCGCTATGCTTTTTTGACTTGATATTTCTGTTGCGTGACAGACATTCGCTCCTGTATCTTAAAGGAGTCTTCCCTATCTCTTTTTTGAATACACGTTCGAAGTGAGGCAGATCGTTAAAGCCGACGGCAAAGCATATTTCGGATACTTGTTTTTGTGAGGTTTCAAGCAGCTCACAAGCCGTTGTCAGACGATAATTTGTGACAAACCGCGAGAATGTCATTCCTTTATTGCGCTTGAAGAAGGTGCAGAAAGCCGAGCGGTTCATGCCTATATGGGCGGCTATGTCATCGAGCGTTATGGCGTGGACGTAATGTGCCATTACATATTCCGCCACCTTTTGCATACGCCTTATGTCACGCTCGATTTTAACAGGCTTGCCGATTAAAGTGTGATCTTTCGTGGTGAAAATAATTGGAAGAAGGCGAATCATCTCGCTTAACCGGCCTATGTCATCGAGGGCTTTCATCCTGATAAGCGAGCGCCTGATTTCAACGGAGCCGGCGGAGCCGTATTTTAAAGCCTCCGACGGTAATATCTGTCCGTAAAGTCTGTTCCTTACTTCCGGAAATACGGACATACAATTGTTTATAAATTTCGGACTGAAAGCCACCATCAGATATGTAATTTCTCCGTCATCATTTGCCGACTCGGGATTATATTCCCAATAATGAGGCATCGACGGCGGAATCAGCACTATGTCACCTTCGGCAAAAGGCATCAGTGTGTCGCCTGTCATGCGCACTCCTTTGCCGTGCGTGACGAAATATAGTTCCCAGGCCTCGTGCCGGTGCATCTTGGCTTCAAGGCTCGGAGCTACATGCTGGGCGATGTAGAAAAAGGAATGATCGTTGACCTCCGGTAATGTGTATGGGATAACTGTATCTTTCATCGTCTTGCAAAGATGCGACAAAAATTTGAAACAATTCGACAAATATACGGCAATAATTGGCCATAACTTTGCGTCATCAAATCAAACCGCTAAGAATATGGAACTTTCAGAAATTTTGGAGAAGCGACGCACATACCGCGACTACTCCGACCGTGAGGTAAGTGATGAAATCCTCGAAAAGGTGATCTCCGCCGCGTTCAAGGCGCCCACCAACGACCATCTGCGCCAATTTGAGTTCGTGGTGGTACGCGGCAAGGAAAACATCGCCAAAGTCATTGCACCGCTTGCTGTAAATATGGCGGCGTTCAAAGATCTCGTCTTTGAGGCTGACGACACCGGCGACAGGGACAAGATGGCCATGTTTGCCGATGCGCTTCCCAAGCAGCAGCGCATGCTGATGCAGAGCGGCCTGCTAATAATACCGTTCTACAAACAGAAACAAAGTGCTCTGCTTCACCCGGTGGAACAGAGCTCGCTCAATTATTTTGCATCGGCATGGTGTGCTCTTGAAAACATGCTCCTTGCCGCCACCGACGAGGGACTTGGCACGGTGTTTCATGTCCCCGTAGCTGATGAAGCCGAGCAAATAAAGAAGATAGTGAATGCCCCCGAAGGCTATGAGTTCATCTGTTTGTTGACAATGGGTTATCCTGCCGCTGATGCATATCTTCCAAAGCAGAAAGAGATCAGGATTGGTGATCATGTCCATCTAAACAGGTGGCAGTGATCTGATTGCCTTTCCGGAGATGATTATGGCTGAATAAAAGGATGGTGCGATCAGTCCGCGGCATTGGGCGCCGGTTGAAAAAATAAGCGGGTCAGACTCATTGAGCTTGACCCGTTGCCATTGTGTCGGGGTGACAGGATTCGAACCTGCGACCACCTGGTCCCAAACCAGGTGCGCTACCGGACTGCGCTACGCCCCGAATGGTGATGCAAAGGTAGTGAGTTTTTGTAAGATTACCAAATATCGCAGGGGTGTAATTTTGGATGTGCTCCCCGGGAATCTGTGATGATTCAAAGGATGATGGTGGCGGATTGCCGATTGCGGCGGTCGTGGACGAGGGATCGAGGCCGTCTGTCAAAGGATGGGAGAGAGAAGTCGGGTGAGTGATTCTTTGGCCTTCTGCACTTTGGAGCGTTTGCGCCATGTGGAGGGACTGATGCGCTCGCAATCCTGTTGGTCGGTCAGGAACTGCCGGCGAAGGCGGGCGTTGGTGTCGGTCGAGTAAATGAACATGGTGGCCTCGAAGTTGTGCTCGAAGCTGCGGAAGTCGATGTTGGCCGAACCGATGGCGCTGAAATGGTCGTCGATCATCATGGTCTTGCTGTGGAGCATCCCGCCGTCGTAGAGATAGATTTTAATGCCGGCGCGGAGGCATTCCATTATGTAGCTGTAGGAAGCGTAAGTGAGGATGCCTGAATCGGATCGGCGCGGAATCATGACGCGTACGTCGACTCTGGACAGGGCGGCCGCCTGAAGTGATCGCAGCAGGCTTTCGGTCGGCAAAAAATAGGGAGTCTGGATGAACACTCGCTTTTTTGCGTTGCCGATGGCCTTGAGCATGAGCATGGCCACGTTGCTCCATTCGCTCGTGGGGCCGCTGGTGATCAGTTGCACGCCTGCGTTGTCGGGAGCGGTGTAGGGGGTGATGTCGAGCGTTTCTTCGATGAGCGGTTGACCCATAAACGACCAGTCGACGGCAAAAGAATAGTGAAGAGCCGTGACGCCGGGACCTGTGATGCGCATGTGTGTGTCACGCCAGCGCTTAAACTTCCCTCCGTTGATGTAGCGGTCGGCCACATTCATGCCTCCGATGTAACCTGTCGTGCCGTCGATGACGCATAGTTTCCGATGGTTGCGCCAGTTGATGCGTGTGGCAAACGGCGGAAATGCGACACGGAAAAAGGGATAGGCCTCGATGCCGGCCTGTTGCATTTCGCGGAAAAACCGGCGGCTGACACCAAACGATCCGATGTGGTCGTAGATGACACGCACTTTCACACCGGCCTGTGCCCGCTGGATGAGGGCTTCCTTCAGGCGGTTGCCCAGATTGTCATCGTCGAAGATATAATATTGTATGTGGATGAAGCGACGGGCGCCGGCTATGTCGCGCAGAAGTGCCTCGAATTTGTCGGTGCCGTTGTGATAGATCCGGATGCTGTTGTCCGACAGGTAGTGGGAGCCCGTGAGCGAGCGCCCCAGCTCGATCTGCTGTCGCAGTTCGGGAGGCAGATCGGCCGGCGGGTCGGTGTAGTCTGAAGCGGGAAACGACTGACGTAGCCGGCGCTTGTTGCGCCGCGATATCATGTGGGTGTTTTTTATGCTGCGCCCGAAGAAAATGTAGAGGACAATGCCCCCTACTGGCAACAGGAGGAGGACCGTGATCCAGGCGAGCGACTTAAGCGGGTTGCGGTTTTCTGACAGCACGACGCCGATGATACTGATCACGGTGATGAAATAGATCACGACCAATGACCAGTAGACCCATGACATGTGGAATAGAGCGTTCATTGCCGGCGTGCTGATTTGTAGGAGCGTTCGGTTGCAAAATAACAGGCGAATTTACGAAACAGTTTGAGTACGATGCGAATAGTTGCACATAAAACAGCGATTTATGCAATAAATTGGCATAAAACAAGGCGCAGTGTCGATTGATGGTGACACTGCGCCTGTATTGTGCGGTATATTCCGCCGACAGTTCTGTCGTCGCGGGATATGTGGTTTGTCGTGGATTTATTCGGCCACTACTTCGAAGGGCACTTCGACGCTCACTTCCTTGTGGAGGTGGAGTGTGGCGTTGTATTCGCCGACTTCTTTGACGGTTTCTTTCACTTCGATGTTCTTGCGATCGACGTTGAAACCGAGTTTTTCGAGGGCTTCGGCGATCTGAATGGCGTTGACAGAGCCGAAGATGGTGCCGGTCGAACTTGTCTTTGCGCCGATCGTGAGCTTGACGTCTTTGAGTGAAGCGGCAAGGGCTTCGGCGTCGGCTTTGATCTTGGCGAGCTTGTGGGCGCGCTGACGCTGATTCTCAGCGAGCACTTTGAGTGCTGCGGGAGTAGCGATGACGGCTTTTCCGTAGGGGATGAGATAGTTGCGTCCGTAGCCCGACTTAACTTCGACCACGTCGTCTTTATATCCGAGGTTGGTGATATCTTCTTTAAGTATGATCTTCATGATTCCTGAACGTTTAAAGTGGATTATTTCATCAAGTCAGTCACGTAGGGCAGGAGTGCGAGGTGACGGGCACGTTTAACGGCCTGAGCCACGCGGCGCTGGAATTTCAGCGAGGTGCCGGTAATGCGGCGGGGAAGGATTTTGCCCTGCTCGTTGAGGAATTTCTTGAGGAATTCGGGATCTTTGTAGTCGATATACTTGATGCCGCTGCGTTTGAAACGGCAATATTTTTTCTTCTTGACGTCAACCGACATGGGGGTGAGGTAGCGGATTTCAGATTGTGTCTGTGCCATGGTTTAAGCCTCCTTTACTTCTGATTCAACTTCTTCTTTTGCGGTCACTTCTTTCGCACCTTTGAGGCTGCGGCGTTTGGCGGCGTATTCGGCGGCGTATTTGTCCTGACGGAAAACGAGGAAGCGGATTACGCGTTCGTCGCGGCGGAAGGCCGTTTCGAGTTTTTTGACGATGGTGGGTTCGCCTTCGAATTCAACGAGGGTGTAGAAGCCTGTTGATTTCTTCTGGATGGGATATGCGAGCTTGCGCAGACCCCACAGTTCTTCGTTCACTACGGTGGCACCGTTGTCGGCGAGCACGGTTGTGAATTTTTCTACCGCTTCCTTCATCTGGGCGTCAGACAAAACGGGAGTTAAAATGAAAACGGTTTCGTACTTCATGTTTGTTAGTTGATTAATTTTTAAAGTGTTATGCTTCTCCAGCGAAAAGCGTTGCAAAGTTAACGCTTTTTTTTCGTTCAGTCAAGCTTTTCCCGTCATTTCTTGTCGAATTTCTTTGATCTTTTTGAATTCTTTGCGCCTGGCATTTTATAATATCGAACGGTTACTTTTCTATTTGGGATGTATATAGCCTAAGGTTGTGACATCGCAGCGGGTTGATGATGGAGGATGGTCTAATGGAGAGCGTAATGTTTGTTGCAAAAGGGCCGTTATTTCAGGATGATTTTCCTGACTTCGCGTGTGTTTGAGTCTGAGAGGGTCAGGATATAAAGCCCGGAGGCGATGCCCGATGCGTCAAGATCGTATTCGGTGCCATCAAAATTCACTGATTTTATCAGTGCTCCCGAGATGGAATATAAGGAAATGTTGCATCCGTCGTTGTCGCCGCAATAAAATATGTTGAATTTCCTGTTGCCGGTTTCGTTGACCATGAAGTCGCGGCGGCCATCGACGGTCGTTTCATCGAGTCCCGCCGTGGCAAGTTTTATTGCCATCTTGGTGCCGGCAAGAGCATCAAGCTTTCCCTCACCCCACTGCATGGGAACGGTCGAGGAGGTGACCCGGCTGTCTTTTACCGAAGTTTCACGGATTATCGACATTACATCCGAATAGTCAAGATGCGGATTGGCCTGAAGCCACAGCGCGATCGTTCCGGCCACAAACGGAGTGGCGAGTGATGTGCCCTGAGATGTCTGCCAGAAATATTCGCGGCCGTTTTCTTTCACGTAGCCGTCCACGTTGCTGCCTGTGCTGCTGAAGCTGCCTGCAGTCGCCGTATAGTAGGAGCTGAGCGGGCATGATATCTTCATGCCCGGAGCGCAAAGCGTCGGAACCGTGCGGCCCTCGGATGCGTTGCCGTATGACGAATAGTCC
The DNA here is from genome assembly GCA_905193485.1 of uncultured Porphyromonadaceae bacterium. Taxonomy (GTDB): domain Bacteria; phylum Bacteroidota; class Bacteroidia; order Bacteroidales; family Muribaculaceae; genus Paramuribaculum. Next base: position 8,395 of record CAJJOX010000019.1, read on the forward strand.
AATATCGACCCCACGGGATTGCCGATGTATGATTCGTGGTTGTTAAGGTTGATCCAGTTGTTTTTCGAAACATAGGCGCCAACGGAAATGATGTTTTCTCCTGCGGCGAGATCATTGTAGGCGCCGTTTGCCGTTCCTTCCTCACAGCCGTCAATCCCGTTGGCGACAAATTCATAGCCTTCGGTTTCGATATAGCCGTTGATGGTCTGGCCTTCTGAGCCACTGACAATCATTACGGGAAGCAGATTTCCGGAATCGGTGGCGCGGATGTTTTTGAATGTGAAATGGGCGTATGCCCGATTGTTTGACTCATCGATGCCTCTGCTCATCTGGATGGTGCCCGAGCTGAAGGCATCGTCAAAGCCATATGTTATTTTCGACTGGAGTGTAGTGCTGTTTTTGTCGCCGAGCGGTTCGCTGAACAGCATCTCGCCGCTGCTTTTGTCGAAAACGGCGAATTCGGCCGAGAGCATTTCATCGTCGTCGGCCCAGAACTGGACGGTCGTGTGCAGCACGTCGTTGATGTAGTTAAGTGATGTCTTCAATGTCGCGGACGAGCCTGTAAACTGCTTTTTAATAGCCATTTTTGTGTCGCCTACATTGCCTGAGCCAATGCATATGACGGCTTTTTCTCCAAGTTTGGCCATTTCCTGACAGAAAAGGGTGCTCCCGTCGTGAGGTCCGGCATAGGTGGCCTGCGACAGGCTCAACACCACCGGTTGGTTGTGCCGCTCGGCATAATCCACAATTCGTTTGAAGCAGACCAGGATATCGGCCGGGGTGTTGCCGCCGCATGTTATGTAGATGTCGGAATTTGTAGCAACGCCGTAAAACGGGTTGTCGCCCTCTTCCACATAATATTCGCCGCCGAAGATGCTTCCGTTGTCTGACGTGCGTTTCACTTTCGCGCCGGCAAGTATGCCAAGGCATTGCGTGCCATGGGTGCCGTATTGCCAATCGGTGCCGAACCGGCTGTCGGTGAACGGATACCATTTGTAGCCATCGGGAATGTCGGCATCGTCTTTCGGGCCGGAGGTGAAGACCCTCTGATAGAGATAATGTTGCAGATAGACTTTCAGTCGCGACTGCCCGCGGGCATCGTTAAGCATCGGATGGCCCGGATCGAAGCCTTCATCGTAGATTCCGACCAGAATTCCGGAGCCGTCGAAGCTTTCCGGAAGTCCGTCGCTTCCCGAATGTACGGCGTCAACCCCTGTTATGGCTCTTGCGGAGCGCAGACAAGACCGCAGTCGTGGCCCGTATTCTATGCGTTCCACTTTTTCCGACGATGCCAGAAGTGTGATGCTTGGCAGCTCCACGGAAAGGATGTAGGTCCCGGAGCCAAGATCACATTCGAGCTTCACTCCCGATATGGTAAGGTCGTCAAATGTGTATCCCTCGTTGAGCCTTACTATCAGCATGACGGGATCGGTCGCGGATTCCGAACGGGAAATTATATTGGCATTGTCCTCGACAAGCCGACGGGCGAAATAATCCATCTTTGGATTGGGAAAGGCGCTGACCGTCAGCGCCAGAAGCATGATGAGCGAAAATGTTTTTTTCATATCGGAGTCAGTCGGATACGGTATGGGTGGATTCAGGAGATGAATGTTGCAGATTCAGTCGGGGATATATCGGAGAAATGTGGCGATCTCCCGCACGGATGAGTCGCACACGATATGACATCCGCGCCCGTAGGCGCAGGTGCCGGTTTTGGATGGGGAATGTGTCAGTTGATTATCAATCCCGATAGTGAGGGCGCAAGCGACGCCTCATATTTGTAGCAGCGGGCGAACTGGCGCAGAAAGTCAACGGTCGATTTTCGCGGTGTGGCTTCATTGCGTGTGCCGGTCGGATATTTTCGGGATAATTTTTTAGGAGTAGAAGTTTCGGGCATAGGCAGATAAGCTTTAATGTGGAACGGATGGAGGAGCAGTTTAAAATTATTTTTGTAAAAATGCCGGAGAAAAGAGCCGAATTCATTCGTGCATTTGTATGCTTAACGTCATGTCATGGCTCTATATTGTATATGTCGCGATAAATGTTTACATTTGTGCGTAGTAACCATATGCCATTCTAAACAGATTCCTGCGACATGAGATTGATATTTTTGATTATTATAGGTGTTGTCGCTCTTGTCGGCATGATTGTAAGCCGTGTCAGTCTTGGCAAAATCAAAAAAGAGCGTTCTCTTGGACGACTTCTCGAATTCTATGCCGCGGAAGAGATGGGAAGCGCCGGTGAAGACGACAGCTGCACAATCAGGCACTCCGCCGATTACACGCGATGCATAATCTGCATGAATGGGGAAACCATTGTGTCTGACGAACATCCGGAGCCGACACTAACTCTTTCGCGCGGACTGGTCGTGCCTCATGCCTACAGCGACTTTGTCCGGCAGATTATGTCTGACCCGTCAGCCTGGGGCGACGGAATAAGATTCGGAGTTTCCGGGTCGGACACTTCCGAAAGCGATATTCTCGACATAAGTGTGGCTGTCAATGTGGATTACGACTGCGGAAGTCCGCAGGATTTCATACGTGGATATGTGGATTTTATGCTTGAAGTGCGCCGTAATCTCTCTAATGCTCTGGTTAAATATCGCCGTGAGATTGATGCCGCTGCCACTCAGCCCGGACAAACATGTTGATGTCACAGGCTTGACAGCCGTCATGTAGCAGACGCGACCGGCTATGGGCACAAGCGGGTGTCCGTGGTTTTGTGTCGACGAAGGCGCTACTCGCGATTTGTCAAAATATTGTGTGCCATGTGTTAAAAATGCATGAAAATGTCTGCCGGTATTGTCAATGCGATTCAAATGTAGTAAATTTGCGTTCGCTTCAGTCTGATACCGTCTGCTACTGCATGAAGCTTTGAGTGCAAATAATGTTAATAAACCTTCAAAATCTCCTGCCTATCGATATACTGCTACTCTAATTTAATTAAGTATAGCAATGAAAAAACTAAACAGTCTCCCCGACGATCAGTTGGTGGCTGCTTACGCCAGTGGTGAAAACCGGGCATTCGACATACTATTGAACAGGCATCAGACCCGTATCTTCTCATATATTCTTTCCGTGGTGAAAAACCGCGATGTCGCCGACGATTTGTTTCAGGAAACATTCGTCAAGGCCATCATGACCATCAAGCAGGGACGCTATGCCGAATCCGGAAAGTTTTCGGCATGGATATCTCGGATAGCCCACAATCTTATCATCGACTATTACCGTCAGGAAAAAAGTGAGGCCACGGTATCGTCTGACGACGATTCGACACCCGACGTGCTCAACCGCAAGGATCTTGCCGAAGCCAATATCGAGGATTTCATGATCAGCGAGCAGATCAGTCACGATGTGCGCCGCATCATCGACGCGCTGCCCGAGAATCAGCGCGAGGTGCTGATGATGCGATTCTATCGCGACATGTCGTTCAAGGAGATAGCTGAAGCCACGAAGGTGAGCATCAACACGGCTTTGGGACGTATGCGCTATGCCATCATCAACATGCGCCGCATCGCCGATGAAAACAACATTGTGCTGACTGTGTGATGCGCTTGCGGCGCATTCAGTGTCGCGCCGTGATCCAGGGCGCTATCAAGGCATAGGCCATGGCGCCTGCCGTGGCCAGCAGGCTGAGCACCACGATGATCTCGAGGGGAGTCACCGATCCCGAAGTTGTGATCTCGGCATAATATTTTATCGCGGCTGCAATGGAGGCCGCGATTCCTATTATATAGAGGATGTATTCGACAACCGATGCCACGCGTGTGATGCGTCCCGGCAGACGGTTCATCACATTGCGGGTGAACCATGGCTGTGGCGGTGCGTCGGGAAGGCGTTTTTTGAGCCATGCCCCGATCATCGCATCGGCGTCATGTTGCGTTTTATGGGTGTTATCTTTTTCTGATTTCATATTCACTGATGATATTTGCGAGTTTTATCCTTGCACGCGACAGAATCGCTTTGATGCTGCCTTCCGGTATTCCGACAATGCGAACGATCTCTTTTATCGGACGATCCTGGATATAGAACAGAAGCACTATGCAGCGCTCCTTCTCGCTGAGGTGTCCGAGAGCCTTGGTCAGATCGTGATGCAGGTCTTCATCGAATCCCGGCGGCCGCTCCGAAGGAGCCATGTCGGGCAACGTGCCGGGAAGCTCTTCGCGGGTCTTGCGGCGGTAGTCGGCCAGCTGACGGCATGCGATCGTATAGAGCCATGTGCCGAACCGGGCCATGCCTTTGAATGAATGCATCGAAGTGTAGGCCTTGATGAATGTTTCCTGGGCTATATCGTCGGTGAGAGCCGCGTTGCCGGATGTCATATTGAAGATGAAACGTCGCAGGCCGGGCGAGTATTCGTCGACCAGACGGGCGAAAGCCCGGTGATCGTCGAAAGCGACGCATCGGGCTGTCAGTTTCAGTTCTTCAATCTTGCTGAGCATCGTCGTGGCGGTTGTCGTCGAATGGGTTGTTGTAGCGGTTTTTGCGCGACTGCACGCGATAGACGATCACCTGGGCCAGACCGATAAAGAGCGGCAGCACGCCGACCGGCGCCACTTCGGTGGCCACGTTGAGGAAAAACAGGATGATGGCGAGTCCGGCTCCGATCCAGCATATTCCGGTCTGAAGCTTGTTTTCGATCGGTTTGTTGTTGAGGCAGCGGTAGAATCCGTCGGGCATGATTCTGTCGCTGCGCAACGAGGCTTCGAGCACGCGCAGACGTTCGCGCTCCCTTGCGTTGCGGAAATGCAGTATGAGCCACAGAACCGCGATGGCGAAGATGAAAGGAACGGTTATGCCGAGAATCCTGGTGGCGAGGATGCCGCCGTCAGCCTTTATGCCGCTGTCCTTTACGCCGATTGTCAGAGGTTTGTTGAGTGCACGTTGCATTTCGGTGCTGTCTGTGTCGGTTTCGGCACACGATTCTTCGACAGTCGATTCATCGGTTACGGCGATATTAAGTGTCGGGGAGGTGCTGTCGGTTGTCTGTGCCGGCAGGCTCACGGGCACAAGCGCGATTGATACCGCAATGGCGGCGCATAGGAAAATTTTAGGAATGTTCATGGGTCGTTATGTATCGTTGTTTTGTCGTTTGACGCAGCGGAAGGAATGAAAAGTTGCAATGCGGCAAATAATTTTGTAAGTTTGTGCAAAATTAGACGTTAGATCACGAAATCATGCAAACACTCAGTGAATATCTTGGCATCATAGAGCAAAAATTGAAATCGCTAAACTATCCTTCGGCACCTGCCGGACTGTATGAGCCTATAGCTTACACGCTCGACGGCGGGGGCAAACGGCTGCGCCCCGTGCTGACACTCGCCGCTTGCGAGGCTTTCGGGGGGGAGGCATCGACGGCTGTCAACCAGGCCGCGGCCGTGGAGATGTTTCATAATTTCACCCTGCTTCATGACGATGTGATGGACGGCGCGGATATGCGCCGGGGTCGTCCTACGGTGCATCTGAAATGGGACGACCGCACCGCCATCCTTTCGGGTGACGCGATGCTTACGCTTGCCGGCATCCTCGTGCGCCGCGACTGTCAGCCCGACAAAGCCGTGGCGGCGTCAGATCTTCTCGACCGCACGGCAATGGAGGTCTACGAAGGACAGCAATATGATATGGATTTCGAGCGGCGTTCGGATGTGACGGTACGGGAATATCTCGAGATGATACGACTCAAGACCTCGGTGCTTCTGGGTTGCGCATGCCGCATGGGCGCGCTGATGGCTGATGCTTCGCAACAGGATGCGGATGCCATGTATGACTATGGAGTGCTTCTGGGCCTCGCATTTCAGCTCCAGGACGACTGGCTCGACACCTATGGCGATCCTATCGTGTTCGGCAAAGAGATCGGCGGCGACATCATCAACGATAAAAAGACATGGCTCCTGATCACGGCGCTTCAGGAAGATGCCGGGGGGGCGCTTCTGAAGGAGATGTCGACGCCATCCGCACCGGCTGAAAAGATTCGCCGGGTAAAGGAGGTTTATGATCGTCTTGACCTCAGCCGCCGCTGTCATGAATTGATCGACCACTATGTCGACCGTGCCGTGGCAGCTCTCGGCAATGTCGACATCACTCCTGCCGCACGTGACTTTTTCACGATCATAGCGGAGAAATCACGTACACGCACTCATTGACAGGTCATGTTGATCGACACCCACACCCATCTTTATCTTTCTGAATTTGCCGACGACGTATCGCCTGACCCGACCGGAGCCGCAGCCGTGCGCCGTGCCCTTGATGCCGGCGTGGGGCATATGATATTTCCCAATGTCGATCTTCAGACTGTAGCGCCGATGAAAAAGCTGCATGCGGCCATTCCCGGCATCACGTCGATGGCCATGGGGTTTCATCCGACTGAGGTCGATGGGCAGTGGCGCGATTCGCTGGCGCGGATAGAAGGCGAATTTGACTGCGGTGAGCGTTTCGTGGCCGTGGGCGAGATAGGCATTGATCTTTATTGGGACAAGACGTTCGAACAGCAGCAGATGCAGGCTCTGGAGCAGCAGATGCGGTGGGCTGTCGACCGTGATCTGCCGGTGATAATCCATTGTCGCGACGGGCTCGACCAGACGCTCGAAGTGCTTCAGGCATTTCCCGGATCACGGGGCGTGATGCACAGTTTCGGCGGCACTCCGCAGGATGTGGAGCGGGTGCGACGCGTTGTCGACTATTATTTCGGTATCAACGGCATCGTGACGTTTAAAAATTCCCGGCTCCGCGATTCCCTTCAGGCCATCGGCATCGGCCGTATGCTTCTTGAAACCGATTCACCTTATCTTGCGCCGGTGCCCCACAGAGGCAAACGAAACGAAAGCGCCTACATCGTGTCGACGGCCGCTTACGTGGCTCAGCATCTTGGCTTAAGCAATGAAGCGATAGCCGAGGCCACGGCTTCAAACGCAAGATCTCTTTTCAGAATTATTGCTGTCCGATAAAAATTTTTGAGTCGAGTAAAAATTAGGACTGATTCCATTTGCAGGAGTCAGTCCTTTTGGTTATTTTGGTTTCGCCAAAAATCAAATTAACCAATGCGCAAAAATAGTCATTTTAGCGGACAGCCGCTCTATGGTCAGGTTATAAAATTGCTTGACAAGTCAAAAATTCTTCAATTCAGCCGCGAAAACGGAGGAGAACGGTACGTCAAGCACTTCAGCTGCTGGATTCATCTGGTGGTAATGCTCTATGCCGTGATAATGCGTTTCGACTCATTGCGGGAGATAACAGCGAGTCTGCTTGCCGAGACACGCAAACTGGCACACCTGGGCATCACATTCAAGATTGGACGCAGCACGCTCGCCGACGCCAACAAAAGGCGTCCGGAGGCCATATTTGAGGCCATATACCGTGATTTATACGCCACTTACCGCCATGTCCTTTCCTCGGACAGCCGCAGCCGCAAGACCCCGAAATGGATGAAACGGCTGCAAATCATCGACTCCACGACAATAACGCTGTTCTCAAACCTACTGTTCAAGGGTGTGGGACGACATCCAAAGACAGGTAAGAAGAAAGGCGGTATTAAAGTCCATACGGTCATCCACGCCAACGAAGGCGTTCCTTCTGACATAAAGTTCACGTCGGCGGCCACAAACGACTCGTTCATGCTCAAGCCGTCGACGCTTTCCAAAGGAGATATAATGGCAATGGACCGCGCATATATCGACTATGAGAAATTCGAGCAACTTACACAACGCGGAGTGACATATGTCACAAAAATGAAGAGAAATCTGAAATACACAGTATTGTCAGATACGATGTATCAGTCTCCGGACGGTCTTATGGAGGTCAGAATTCAGAATGTGGAGTTCACAAAACAAAAAAAAGACGGAAAGACGATACACCATAAATCGCGGATAATCACTTATGTGGATATCAAAAAGCGCAAACTCATGTCTCTGTTGACCAACGATATGGAGTCTGATCCGGAAGAAATCATAGCCATATACCGCCAACGATGGGAGATTGAGCTGCTTTTCAAGCAGATGAAGCAGAATTTTCCGCTGAAATACTTTTATGGAGAAAGCGCCAACGCCATCAAAATCCAGATATGGGTGACGTTGATTGCAAATCTGCTGCTTATGGTGATGCAGAAGGGATTGAAGCGGAAATGGAGTTTTTCCGGGTTGGCCACAATGGTACGGATCACGCTGATGTACTACGTTGACTTCCACAGTCTCTTCAACAATCCCGAAAAGGAGTGGGAAATCATCCTTTCCGAAGCCTCGGGAGCACCTCCCGAACCATCGCTTTTTGACTGAGGGGGCTTATAAAATGAAAAAGAAGACTCGAACACCGTAAAATCAGTGCTCGAGCCATACTTTATTGCGTTATCTGAGTTTTATCGGACAGCAATATTTCAGAATATAGTGCATTCCCTTGCCGTGAAGCCGGACGCATTCATTTCGTCGGGTCATTAAGGTTTCCGGCGGTTTGAATTCCGGCGTGACGGATGCGCTGAAACAATATGCGCCCCGGCATTGTGTTTGCCGGAGCGCATATTGTTTCGTGGCGGTTACTGAAGCTTATCAGCCGCCGAAGTTGTCGTAATGGATGTCTTCGGGGTTGACGCCGAGGCTGTCGAGCATTTTGTTGACGGCGGCGCTCATCGGGCCGGGGCCGCACATGTAGTATTCGATATCTTCCGGATTCTCGTGGTCTTTCAGATAGGTGTCGTAGATCACCTGATGCACGAAGCCGGGTGTGTATTTCACGCCGGCGGCATCGGCTGCCGGGTCGGGGCGGTCAAGGGCGAGATGGAAGTGGAAATTGGGGAATTCTTTTTCAAGCTGAAGGAAATCGTCGAGATAGAACACTTCATTGAGTGCGCGTGCGCCGTAGAAATAGTTCATCACGCGATCGGTGGTGTGCAGCGTTTTTGTCATGTGCATGATCTGGGCGCGCAGGGGAGCCATGCCGGCGCCGCCGCCTATCCACATCATCTCTTTCTTGGAGTTGAAGATCGGGTGGAAATCGCCGTAAGGGCCGCTCATGAGCACCTTGTCGCCGGGTTTGAGGGTGAAAATGTAGCTTGAGGCTATGCCGGGCATCACATCCTGGAAGCCCACTTGAGGTTTCGGTTTGAACGGCGGAGTGGCAATGCGGACGGTGAGCATGAAGCGGTCGCCCTCGGCCGGATAGTTGGCCATCGAATAGGCGCGCACTGTCGTTTCGTCGTTGTGGCATTTGAGGGAGAAAAGCCCGAATTTTTCCCACGCGGGGAGATATTCGGCTCCGATCGAAGCTTTGTCGATGTCCTTGTCGTAGTCCATCGAGTAGGGTGGAATTTTGATTTGTGCGTAGCTGCCGGGGATGAAGTCCATGTGTTCTCCTTCGGGAAGCGCCACGATGAATTCCTTGATGAATGTCGAAACGTTGTTGTTTGACACAACGGTGCATTCATATTCTTTGATGTCGAGCACCGAGGCCGGCACGCCGATCTCCATATCCTCCTTCACTTTCACCTGGCAGGCAAGGCGCCAGTTGTCTTTCATCTCCTTACGGCTGAAGTGGACGGTTTCGGTGGGTAGGATCTGGCCGCCCCCTTCAAACACCTGCACCTTGCATTGGCCGCAGCTGCCTTTGCCGCCACAGGCCGAGGGGAGAAACACGTTGTTGTCGGCCATGGTCGTGAGCAGCGGTTTGCCTGACGTGGCCTCGACTTTTGTGTCTTTGTTGATGGTGATGGTCACTTTGCCGCTGTGCACGAGGAAGTGTTTGGCGGTGAGCAGGATGGCCACCAGTATGAGGGTGATTATCAGGAATATGCCCACGCCCGATATGATTGTGAGTGAAGCGGGCGACTGGGCTGTCAGTATCAAGCTGTGTATCATCGTTGATTAAATTTTAATGCCGAGGAAGCTCATGAATGCTATGCCCATGAGTGCGGTGAGTATAAACGTGATGCCGATGCCGCGCAGCGGTTTCGGAATGTTGGAATAAGTCGCGAGGCGTTCGCGGATGGCGGCGATGGCCACTATGGCCAGAAGCCATCCGAGT
>CAJJOX010000020.1 GCA_905193485.1 uncultured Porphyromonadaceae bacterium
AGACCGACATGACATCCATTAAATCCGAAGAGGAATTCCCCACACAGTTTGCCGACTATATCCGGTTTCTTGAAGACCAGCTTCAGACTCCGATCACCATCGTGTCTATCGGACCCGACCGTGAGCAGACCATTATACGAAAATAACAACGTATCACACAGTCTATAAATCTGACAACCATGGCAAAAGTAAAACCATTCAAAGGCATCCGTCCTCCGAGAGAATTAGTCACTGAAGTGGCATCACGACCCTACGACGTGCTCAATTCCGACGAAGCCCGTATCGAGGCCAAGGGTAATCCCCGCTCGCTCTACCACATCATCAAGCCCGAGATCGACTTCGATCCGTCAGTCGACGAGCACGATCCACGAGTCTACGACAAAGCCGTTGAAAACTTCAACCTCTTCCGCCGTAACGGATGGCTCGTGCAAGACGACAAAGAGCACTACTACATCTACGCCCAGACAATGGACGGACGCACGCAATACGGTTTCGTCATAGCCGCCAACGTCGACGACTACATGACCGGACGCATCAAAAAACACGAGCTCACACGCCGCGACAAAGAAGAAGACCGCATGAAACACGTGCGCGTCAACAATGCAAACATAGAGCCGGTGTTTTTCGCATTTCCCGACAATGAACGACTCGCAGCCATAATTGCCGACGTCACTGCCGGACAACCGCTCTATGACTTCACCGCTCCGGATGGTTTCGGCCATCAATTCTGGGTGATAGACAACGACGAAACTATAGCGACAATCACTGAAGAATTTGCCAAAATACCCTATCTCTACATTGCCGACGGGCACCATCGCACGGCGGCAGCCGCTCTTGTCGGTAACGAAAAGGCCAAAGCCAATCCGTCTCATACGGGCGAAGAGGAATACAACTACTTCCTTGCTGTGGCCTTCCCCGCATCGCACCTGAAAATCATCGACTACAACCGTGTGGTGCGCGATCTCAACGGACTGACGCCACAACAGTTTCTCGACCGCCTGCGCGAAAACTTCACAGTCGAAGCAAAAGGCATCCAGCCATATCGTCCGGCACATCTTCATGAATTTTCACTCTACGTTGACGGCTGCTGGTATGCGCTCAAGGCCCTCGAAGGACGCTACAACGACGCCGATCCAATCGGAGTGCTCGATGTCACCATTTCAAGCGATCTCATCCTGCGCGACATTCTCGGCATCACCGATCTTCGCTCCGACAAACGCATCGACTTCGTAGGCGGTATCCGCGGCCTCGAAGAATTGCAACGCCGCGTCGACAGTGGCGAGATGGCTATGGCTCTTGCCCTTTATCCGGTGTCAATGAAACAGCTCATGGACATAGCCGACACCGGCAACATCATGCCTCCGAAAACCACTTGGTTTGAACCGAAACTGCGCTCCGGCCTTGTGATTCACGACTTGGCCGACTGACATGCGGCGATGAATCCCGACAAAACAAAGATCACAACCGAAACCTATCGTCTGACTCCGGCCGTCTATTTCCGCATAACGGCCGGAGCCATGCTACCTGCCGTTTTGGGATCAGCCGCAATCGCAGTCATTGCAGCATTCACTGTTGCACTGTTTTTTGATCTACGGCTGATATTCGTGGCGCTTATTCTGTTATTCCTAATCATTCCGATGTTTGTGGGACACATATACTATTCTCGTCTTCTCACCACAGACGCCATGTATGCCCTTACACCGAAACACGTCACAATCATACCGGACCACACCATCACCGAAACATTCGAAAGCGCCGACAAAGCCAATACCCCGCCTCAACCACGCCAATGGGCCTGGTCTGAAATACACAGCATCGGCACAACCGGCAAGCACCTCACAATCCGGTTCAACAGCCAGCCCTATATGCTTATCTTACCTCTCTCGGCCGTAGAAGACAAAAACGCACTCCTATCCCTTACCGACATCTTCCGATAGCCCCGTCAACCATATCCGTATCAACGCATGACAATATCTTTCAGAATCATTCCCAACAGACTATCTTACCAATCACCGCATAATTGACACTGCCGCAAACGACACCTGCACCCGGGATTATAGTGTTCATATGCAATCCGGCAGCTTTTTTATCTTTGTCGTGTCGTGAAAAATTGCTAATTTTGCAGTCGACACGCAAATGAATGCGGCAGAAATGCCTGCGTCCGCGCGATCGCAACATCATTTTCTCATCATCCAACACCATCCACACCAATATTTTATGGTTGTATTCTTTAAGAAAGGTGCTGCTAAAGTAATAGCCGTTGAGACTGACCATCGCTTCTCTGACGAAGAAAAGGAAAAGCTCACCTGGCTTTTTGGCGGCGCCACGCCTCTCGTTTCCACATCCGTCAAAGGCAGCTTTATCGGTCCGCGCAAGGAAATGATCACTCCCTGGAGCACAAACGCTGTCGAAATCACCCAGAACATGGGTCTGCAAGGCATCACGCGAATCGAGGAATTTACCCTCACCCGCGGTGACGACACCCCTTTTGACAAAATGCTTCAACGCCGCTATGACGGTCTCAACAGCCGCGTATTCAAAACCGACCGTAAACCGGAGCCGATTGTCTACATCGATGACATTTCAGAATACAACAGGCGTGAAGGCCTCGCTCTCAGCGTCGACGAAGAACAATATCTACGTCAGCTCTCTGAGAAACTAGGCCGTCCGCTTACCGACAGCGAAGTGTTTGGATTCTCTCAGGTCAACTCCGAACATTGCCGCCACAAAATATTCAACGGCACATTTATCATCGACGGAGAAGAAAAGCCTCTATCTCTCTTCAAACTCATCAAAAAGACATCACAGCAGAATCCCAACGGACTTGTTTCCGCATATAAAGACAATGTGGCTTTCGTCGAGGGTCCGCGCGTAGAGCAATTCTACCCGACCAACCCCGACCGTCCAGATATGTTTGACGTTAAGGAAATCGACACCGTCATCTCGCTTAAAGCCGAAACCCACAACTTTCCAACGACAGTCGAGCCATTCAACGGAGCAGCCACCGGCACCGGCGGCGAAATCCGCGATCGCCTCGGGGGCGGCCGTGCATCGCTTCCGATTGCCGGCACCGCAGTGTATATGACTTCCTACCCCCGCATGACACCCGAACATCGCTGGGAACTGATGATGAATCCTCGAGTATGGCTCTATCAGACACCTTGCGATATTCTCATCAAAGCATCCAACGGAGCATCCGACTTCGGCAATAAATTCGGGCAGCCTCTCATCTGCGGCTCGCTCCTGACATTCGAGCATGACGAAAACGGACGCCTTTATGCCTACGACAAGGTGATCATGCTTGCCGGAGGTGTCGGATTTGCAGCTAAAAAAGATGCGATCAAAGGCACTCCTCAACCGGGTGAAAAAGTCGTTGTGATGGGTGGCGACAACTACCGTATCGGCATGGGTGGAGGAGCCGTTTCATCGGTCGAAACCGGACAATACGACAACTCTATCGAACTAAATGCCGTACAGCGAGCCAATCCCGAAATGCAGAAACGCGTGTCGAACGTGATACGCGCCCTCGCTGAAAGCGACGACAACCCTATTGTGTCGATCCACGACCATGGCGCCGGCGGACACCTCAACGCACTCTCCGAACTTGTTGAAGAAACAGGCGGCCGCATTGATCTCGATGCGCTTCCTGTCGGCGACGCCACCCTATCGGCAAAAGAAATAGTGGGCAACGAAAGCCAGGAACGTATGGGCATGGTGCTTGACGTCCAGCATCTCGACTATGTGGAGCGCATAGCGCGCCGTGAACGCGCACCGATGTATGTGGTTGGCGAAACCACCGGCGACGACCGTTTCGTGTTCCGTCGCAACGACGGGGTCAAACCCATCGACCTCGCAATGGCCGACATGTTTGGCAACTCGCCGAAAACGGTGATGACCGACAACACTGTCGAAACAAAATATGCCGATCCTGAATACAGCGACGACCATATCGACGAATATCTCCGCGATGTGCTGTCGCTCGAAGCCGTTGCCTGCAAAGACTGGCTCACCAACAAAGTGGATCGATCCGTCACCGGCAAGATCGCACGTCAGCAATGTCAAGGCGAAATTCAGCTCCCGTTGAGCGACTGCGGCGTCGTGGCTCTCGACTATAGAGGCCGACGCGGCATCGCCACTTCCATCGGACATGCCCCGCAGGTGGCTCTTGCCGATTCGGCGCAAGGCTCAGTAATGGCAATTGCCGAAGCCCTCACCAACATCGTCACCGCACCCATCGAGAACGACATCAAAGGCCTATCCCTCAGCGCCAACTGGATGTGGCCTTGCAAAAATCCGGGCGAAGACGCTGCCCTATACCGCGCGGTTGAGGCATGCAGCGATTTTGCCTGTGCCCTCGGCATAAACATACCCACCGGCAAAGACTCATTGTCGATGACACAGAAATATGGCAACGACAAAGTGTTTGCGCCCGGCACAGTGATAATTTCCGCTGCCGGCGAAGTCACTGATGTCAGAAAAGTGGTGAGCCCGGTCATCCAGCCCGGTCGCTCACGGCTTTACTATATCGACTTCTCAGGCTCTCCGCTTGCACTTGGCGGCTCGGCTCTCGCACAGACCCTCAACCGCATCGGTTCGCAGGTTCCAGCCGTCAAAAGCCCCGAGCAGTTTGTCAATACATTCAATGCGATCCAGCGTCTTGTCAAACGCGGTTCGCTAATGGCGGCCCACGACGTTTCGGCCGGAGGCCTCATCACCACACTTCTTGAAATGACATTCGCCAACACGACCGGCGGCATCAACTTCACCACTGACGCATTCGTATCCGAAGGCGAAACCGATCTTGTCAAGATCCTCTTTGCCGAAAATCCGGCTCTCGTCATTCAGGTGGCCGACGACAAATGCGAAGCCGCGGAGCGGCTCCTCACAGAGGCCGGAGTGCACTTCCTGCCCATCGGCGAACCAGACGCCGAACGCACAGTGATGATCGAACATCAAGGCACCGTGCGCATGGCCGGCATAGATTATCTGCGTGACGTGTGGTTCCGCCCGTCATATCTGCTCGATGCCGTCCAAAGCGGTGAGAAATGCGCCCGCATGCGTTTCGAAAACTATAAGAAACAGCCCCTGCGGTTCCGCATTCCCGCCTCGTTCGACGGATCTCTCGCCTCTCGCTCGCTTGTGTCAGGGCGCCATCAGCCTTCGGGCATCCGTGCCGCCATCATCCGCGAGAAAGGCGTCAACGGAGACCGCGAAATGGCATATTCGCTTTATCTCGCGGGATTCGATGTGAAAGACGTGCACATGACCGACCTCATGAGCGGACGCGAAACGCTCGACGACGTAAACATGATCGTGTTCTGCGGCGGCTTCTCCAACTCCGATGTGCTCGGATCCGCAAAAGGATGGGCCGGCGGATTTCGTTACAACGAAAAAGCCCGTGAAGCGCTCCGCCGCTTCTATGAGCGCCCCGACACCCTCTCGCTCGGCGTGTGCAACGGTTGCCAGCTCATGATCGAGCTGAATCTCATATGCCCCGAACATCCGCGCAAGGCAACAATGGAGCACAACATAAGCCACAAATTCGAATCGCAATTCATCGGCGTGACAATCCCTGAAAACCGCTCGGTTATGTTCGGTCCGATGGCCGGAATGAAACTCGGCATCTGGGTGGCTCACGGCGAAGGCCGATTCAATCTGCCAATGCCTCTGTCGGACTACAACGTGGCCCTTCGCTACAATTACGCCTCTTATCCCGCCAACCCCAACGGATCACGAGGCGCCGTAGCAGGACTATGCTCGGCCGACGGACGCCATCTTGCCATGATGCCACACCTCGAACGCGCCATTTTCCCCTGGCAATGCGCATTCTATCCCCGATCGCGACGTCGCAACGACGTCACCCCGTGGATCGACGGATTTGTCAACGCCCGCAAATGGATCGAGCAACACAGGCTTAAAAAACAATAACCCCACAACCGGCGGGAGCAACGCTGCAAGGATTTCAAGCCCTTGGCGTTATGCTCCCGCCGCCTTTTACATAGCATCATAATCCAACATTTAAACGCCATCTTTATGGGAGGTTTTTTCGGCATTACCGCCAAATCAAAATGCGTCGACCGGCTTTTCTACGGCGTCGACTACAACAGCCACATGGGCACAAAACGCGCCGGCATGGCAACCGTGGACAACGGAATATTCTCTCGATCGATCCACAACATCGAAAACTCATATTTCCGCACAAAATTCGAGGGCGATCTGAAAGACTTCTCGGGCAACAGCGGAATCGGCGTCATTTCCGATACCGACGCTCAGCCTATTATCGTCAACTGCCATCTTGGCAAATTCGCCATAGTCACCGTCGCACGCATCAACAATATCGCACAGCTCGAGAAGGAGATGCTTGCCAAAGGACACCATTTCTGCGAACACAGCTATGACATCATCAACCCGACCGAAATGATTGCCGCCCTTATCAGCGAAGGGGACGATCTCGTCAGCGGCATTGAAAACGTCTACCGCAACGTCAAGGGTTCCTGCTCAATGCTTCTGCTCACAGAGCACAGTATCATCGCCGCACGCGACCGCCTCGGACGAACACCCATCATCATCGGGAAAGGCGATGACGGCTATGCCGCCTCTTCCGAAAGCTGCGCCTTCACCAATCTGGGATTCGACGACTACTACAACGTAGGTCCGGGCGAAATAGTCGAATTGACCCCCTGCGGCATGCGCCGGCTTCGCGAACCTGAAGAGGAAATGCAGATATGTTCGTTTCTGTGGATCTATTATGGCTACCCCGTATGTCAATATGAGGGGCGCAATGTGGATCGCATGCGCTATGTCACAGGGCGTGAAATGGGCAAGAACGACACCGACGAAGCCGATTTCGTCAGTGCGATACCCGATTCAGGCATCGGAATGGCCTTAGGCTATGCGCAAGGAAAAGGGGTGCCCTATCTTCGCGGCATTGTAAAGTACACTCCCACATGGCCCAGGAGTTTCACGCCTTCCACTCAGGAACGACGCGAACTCGTGGCAAAGATGAAGCTGATTCCCAACAAAGCTCTTCTGCGCGATCGCAAAGTGATATTCTGCGACGATTCAATTGTCCGTGGCACGCAGTTGCGCGACAACGTCAAGGATCTCATCATGGCCGGCATCAAAGCCGTTCACATGCGCATCAGCTGCCCTCCCCTCATCTATCCGTGCGAATTTCTCAACTTCACGGCTTCAAAAAGCGCGCTTGAGCTGATCACCCGACGCGTTATCGCCGACTTCGAAGGCAGCGACGACCGCAATCTCGACGCCTATGCGACCACCGACTCCCCCCAATACAAGCGCATGGTCGAAGAAATTCGCCGCCGGCTCGGCCTCACTTCTCTCCGCTTCAGCTCTCTTGAAAACATCATCGCGGCAATCGGCCTGCCTAAATGCAAGATTTGCACGCACTGCTTCGACGGATCAAGTCATTTCTGAAACGCCGACTATTATAACATCTGTTATAACGGCCAGCAAACTATACATCGCCCGGACTTCGGTTCGGGCGATAATCATATAAAAACGTTTTTCTATTGGCTACAAATGCTTATATTTGCCTGTCAATCTAAAATCATGCACAACACGAGTCAAGACAGAGATGCACGTTTTGAGCGCTTTTACGAGGCCAATTTTCCAAAGGTCAAGCACTTCGCCCGGCTATTGACCGGATCGGAAGCCGACGCCGAAGATATAGCCCAGAGTATTTTTCTGAAACTTTGGATGCGTCCCGACCTTTGGGAAAGTGATGAATCCATTGCCGGATATCTCTATGTCGTGACAAGAAACGAGATTTTCGCACTCTTCAAGCATCAGCGCATCGAGAAGGAATATGAGGAACGCATGGCTCATTCACATCTCCTTGATGAGCTTTGGGCCGAAAACACCACACAACCGCTCGAAGAAATATACTATAAGGAAAAGCTGCTGCTTATTGAACTGGCGCTTAAGCAGATGCCGCCGCGCCGTAGGGAAGTGTTCGAGCTGAGCCGTTTCGATGGATTGTCCAACAAAGAGATTGCCGAACGCCTCGACATTCCCGTGCGCACCGTCGAGGATTATATCTATAAAACTCTACTTGAATTACGCAAAGTGTTAATGTTTGTTATATTATTCCGGCTCTTTCCGTAATTTTATTTTCTGAGGAATAGTTAATATGTGTAACCGTTCCTAAAGAAAGCTCAACAGTGAAAAATCCGATCCGCGAAGTCATCGACCGCTACACAAGCCACGATTACCCCGATGAAGTCAACCGTGATTTCAGGTCGTGGCTCACCGACGACACCCACATTGAAGAAAAAGAGCGGGAACTGTCGCGTATCTGGGAATCGTCCGACGACAATCCGTCCGACACGTTTGAGCATTCACTGCAAAAAATGCGTTCGCTCACCGGCATCGTCGATCGGGAAAAATTGCGACGGATGCACAAGCGCCTCATCGCTTGGCGGATGGCCACGGCAGCTGTCGTTGCAGGAGTGATATCGCTCCTCACGTTCATGCCGCTGGAAAAGGCTTACACTCCGCAGGCCGATATCCTGCAGGCCTACGTCCCGAAAGCCGACACCCACAAAGTCACGCTACCCGACGGAACCATAGCGCTGATCAACGCCAACTCGACCCTGCTGTATCCGGAAAAATTCTCCGGTTCGGAGCGCTGTGTGTTTCTTATAGGCGAAGCCGCATTCAAGGTCCGGCACGATCCGGAGCATCCATTCGTCGTCAAATCATCCGATATGCAGATCACCGCTCTCGGCACGGAATTCAATATCGCGGCATATCCCGACGAAGAGGAGATCATCGCCACACTTATCAACGGCAAAGTCAGAATCGACTTCAACGACCTCACCAGATCTGAAATCCTCACCCCGAGCCGCCAACTGGTCTACAACCGCTCAACGCGCAAGGCCTCGACCCGCGAGGCCGACATCCGAGATGTCACCGCATGGCAACGTGGCGAAACCGTGCTGAGGGGAATGACTGCCGACGAGATCTTCACACGGCTCGCACGAAAATATCCATACACATTCATCTATAGTCCGCACAGCTTTAAATCCGACCACTACACGCTCACTTTCGGCGCCGACGCCTCGTTTGAGGAAGTTATGGACATCACGTCGAAAGTGATAGGCGACATCCGGTTCCGCATCGAAGACGATCTATGCTATATCGATCCGATCCGATAAGGCTCGCTCCCATTCCCGACATCACGTTTTACCTGACTTAAATTATATCTCACCATGAAATCTCTTGCCCCAGCCTATGGAATAAAAATATCCGGAAGAAGCTGAACCCTTCCTCCGGATGTGAAATCAATCTTAACACCGGCGTCAGATACATCCTGACGTGTCAAATCCTAAAATCCAACTAATAAACCAACATTAAGACGATGCAGCAAATTTATGAATATTTAGTCAATAAGCCATCATTACACAGGGCTTTTATTGATTTTGTGCTGTCTGGTCATTTCACTCTCGGCGGTGGCGCAATCGGGTGCCCCCGGCGTTACGATCCATAAAAAGAACATCACGGTGATCGAAGCGCTGAAAGAAGTGGAGCGGCAGACAAAGCTCTCGGTAGGCTACAACGAGTCGAAGCTACAAAATATGCCTTCGATCGATCTGGCTTTGGAAAAAGCCTCTCTGGAGAGTTCGCTCTCGGAAATACTTTAGTAGATGACAAAATTTAAATTTATGTTGTTAAACATCTGATTTTTAAGTGATTATATTTGCAAAAGTCCCTGAAAATTAGTAATTTAAAGGAAAAGTTTGCCGACTTTTCTCCATGAAAACTACTAATTCCAAGGACTTGGTCAAAGTTAACCAAATCCTCCCTATTATGCAAGAGCATTTTGGACAAAGTATGAATCTGGCACGCATAAAACTTATGGCGCTGCTGCTCCACGCACTCTGTGTGGTGCAGACTGTCAGCCTCCACAAACTTGCTGATGCGATGCCTACGGCTGTCGACAGGGATTCCAACCTCAGACGGCTTCAAAGATTCTTCGCCAAGTATGTTCTTGACCTCGACATTATCGCCCGCATGATTTTCTCGCTGCTTCCGGTCAAGACAGGACTCGTGTTGAGCATGGACCGTACCAATTGGAAGTTCGGGGAATTCAACATCAACATACTGATGCTTGGTGTGACATACAAGGGGATTGCCTTCCCGTTGATTTTCAGCCTTCTCCCTAAACGTGGCAATTCCAACTGGGAGGAGCGCAAGAAAATCATGGAGCGGTTCATCCGCCTTTTCGGATCGGACTGTATCGATTGCCTGGTGGCCGACAGGGAGTTCATCGGAAAAGAATGGATAGGATGGCTGAACAGCCGTCACATACGGTATTACATACGTATCCGGCAGAACTTCTGGATTGTCAAGCCTTCCACCGGTGAGCGGATACGTGCATGGTGGCTCTTCAATGACCTCAGGGTCGGGCAGGAGAAATTCTACTATAAGCTCTTTCTTCACAAGGGTGAATATGTCTATCTTGCCGGAAGCCGGATAAAAAACTCCGACGGGGTCCCGGAACTGCAGATTCTTATATGCTTCAACCATCCTGAAGACGCTGGCATGACCTATAAGAAACGCTGGCAGATCGAGACGGCATTCAAGGCCATGAAATCTTCCGGCTTCAACATCGAGGACACCCACATGCGTGACATGGAGCGCATCGCAAGACTTGTTGCGATGGTATGCGTTGCTCTTGTATGGGCGTATCTCGTTGGTGAACATAAAGATATAAATATTAAACCGATAAGAATCCTGAAACATGGAAGAAAGGCAAAGTCGCTGGTCAAGTATGGCTTGGAAGAGATCGCAACAATACTTTTGCGTCCGACTTATACCCCTAAATTCGATGTTTTCAAATTTTTGTCATGTACTTAAAAAAAACGGAACAACACTCTTTTG
This sequence comes from uncultured Porphyromonadaceae bacterium, assembly GCA_905193485.1. Taxonomy (GTDB): domain Bacteria; phylum Bacteroidota; class Bacteroidia; order Bacteroidales; family Muribaculaceae; genus Paramuribaculum. Next base: position 10,906 of record CAJJOX010000020.1, read on the forward strand.
ATGACATCCCGAAGTTAGCGAGATTTAAAATTGCTTAATGTTTATTCATGGCAACGTATAATAGTTAATTTTAACATCCAATTTTACAATTTACTTGTTGACAATATCTAATTTTGTATAACTGTTTATGCACGGCCTACATAGCCGGCATATTCTGTATTACGATGATAGTCAATTGAATTAAACCGAAAAAACATGAATATGTCTGTTAACATCAACGAATTAAACGAGCTCGTTGCAAGCAACCATAATTTTGCCGAGATGATTGTACGCGGCATGGATCAGCGAATAGTCGGACAAAAACACCTTGTCGATTCACTTTTGGTGGCTTTGCTCGCCAACGGTCACGTGCTTCTTGAAGGTGTCCCCGGCTTGGCAAAAACATTAGCCATCAAAACACTTGCACAACTTATCGATGCAAAATACAGCCGAATCCAGTTCACTCCCGACCTGCTCCCCGCCGACGTTACCGGTACTATGGTGTATAGTGTACAAAAAGAGCAATTCCAAATTAAACGAGGCCCTATTTTCGCCAACTTTATTCTGGCGGATGAAATCAACCGCGCTCCTGCCAAGGTGCAGAGTGCGCTTCTTGAGGCAATGCAGGAACGCCAAGTGACCATCGGTGACAATACATTCCGTCTTGATTCGCCATTCCTTGTCATGGCTACACAAAACCCCATCGAACAGGAAGGTACATATCCTCTCCCGGAAGCACAGGTTGACCGTTTCCTTCTTAAGGTAATTATCGGTTACCCGACCCGAAATGAAGAAAGAGAAATTGTGCGCCAGAATATCAATCCGGAACAGAAAGCCGTCACGCCTATTCTCCGTCCTGAAGCAGTGACTGAAGCACAGAAAATCGTCGAGCAGATCTATCTTGATGAAAAAATCGAACGATATATTGTCGACATTGTGTTTGCCACCCGTTTCCCTTCGGAATACAATCTTCCCGATCTTCAAAGCATTATTTCGTTCGGTGCATCTCCGCGTGCCTCCATCGGTCTGGCCCGTGCGGCCCGTGCCTATGCATTCCTCCGCAATCGCGGATATGTTATTCCTGAAGATGTCCGCGCAGTGTGCCATGATGTGCTTCGTCACCGTATCGGTCTTAGCTATGAGGCAGAAGCCAATAACATCTCAGCTGACGAAGTCGTTTCAGACATTCTTAATAAAGTGGAAGTCCCCTGATGACTGTCGTTGATAATTTATCATATCAACAGATAACGGTCGGCAGTCATCATCGTATGTTACATCAATTCTAAAAGCGTCATGGATTCTACCGAACTTCTGAAAAAAGTCAGAAAGATTGAAATCAAAACCCGCGGATTGTCACAAAATATCTTTGCGGGAGAATATCACACGGCTTTCAAAGGACGTGGCATGATGTTTTCTGAGGTAAGAGAATATCAATATGGCGACGACATCCGCGATATTGACTGGAACGTGACAGCACGACAGAATCATCCATATGTAAAGGTCTACGAAGAGGAACGTGAGCTCACTGTCATGCTCCTCGTCGATGTGTCCCGAAGCCGATTGTTTGGAGCCGTAGGCGAAGAAAAGCGGGAGATTATTGCTGAAATTGCTGCGACACTCGCTTTTTCTGCCATACAAAACAATGACAAAATCGGAATGATTTTTTTCTCCGACAAGATTGAGAAATTTATTCCTCCGAAAAAAGGCCGGAAACATATCCTCTTTATAATCAGCCAGCTCCTCACGTTTCAACCGTCAAGCAACGGCACAGACATAGCACAGGTGCTCCGTTTTTTCACCGATGCATTAAAAAAACGAACCACAACATTCCTGATCTCAGACTTCATCGACGATCACGACTATTCCAAGGCCATATCGGTGGCGTCTGGGAAACATGATGTGATCGGCATTCAGGTTTATGACAAACGCGACTCGCAAATGCCCGACGTCGGACTAATTCGCGTTGCCGATCTTGAAACAGGATATGAGCAATGGGTTAATACATCATCTTCTTCCGTGAGAAAATCCTACAACAGATGGTGGTATGAACGGCAACAAAAGATTGTGGAAATGATGTTAAAAAATCACATTGATTTCACATCCATAGCTACTGATGAAGACTACGTCAAAGCATTAATGTCATTATTTAAAAATAGAGGTGTAAAATGATGCCAATTAATAAAATATTAATTAAAGCTACTTTTTCGGCAATAACTATGGCAGGACTCCCGGCCATGGCGAATCCAACCGACTACCACGCATCGGCATCTCTTGACAGCACGACTCTGGTCATGGGTGGAAAGACGACACTGACGATTGATTTTTCCGGCCCCATACAAGCCAATGCTTCCATTGATATCGGACATCCCGAAAATCCGGAACTCGAGATTACGCCATCCGAAGATAATAAGCCTAAACTAACAGACCTTGGCAACGGACGGAAACAACTTCAAAAGCGATACACCGTACAAGTATTCGACTCGGGACTATACGTAATGCCTGAAATATATTGTATTTCAGGCACTGATACAATTATTCCCCAGTCACCGGCGTTGAAAGCGGAGCCGGTGGCGTTGGACTCCACCAATCTCGTCATTGAGAATGGCGAGATAACAGGCCTTGTTGTTCATGACTACACCGGTGTGTCGACAATGGATGATAAATTCTGGGATTTTATTCCGGATGTTGTACAGAAATACTGGCTATGGGCGCTTCTCGTAATTATTTTGGTGGGAATATTGGTTTTCTGTTATTTCAAATGGTTTCGCCATGGCAAGATGCCACTGCGTCCGCAGAAAAAACAAATACCACCCTATGTCCTTGCCGTACGCCAGCTTGATGCCTTGCGGGAGAAAAAACTTTGGCAGAAAGGAGCTGACAAGGAATATTATACCCGACTTACCGATATCCTTCGCATTTATCTTTTCGGCCGGTTCGGCATTAATGCCATGGAAATGACCTCCCAGCAGATACGTGATGCTGTGTCGCATTGCGAGATGATAGGCGAAGAATCGAAACTCATCAATGATGTTTTGTCGGAAGCCGATTTTGTAAAGTTCGCAAAAGCCCGTCCGTCGGCAGATGTCAATGAACGCACATTTAATGAAGTGCGTCGGTTTGTTGAAATCACAAAACCGGTTGAGGAACCGGAAAAGAATGATAATAGCGACGACGAGTCCGCCAAAAATTTAAATGAATCAGACATATCTAAATCCAATTCTTCGAAAGAAGATGAGTCAAAAAGGATATTAAATAAAGAACAGGAATGAATCTACAATTTGCACATCCCGACTATCTGTGGTTTCTTCTGATTCTGCTTCCATGCGTAGGTTGGTATATCCATTCTTCGCGCAATCGTTATGCAGCGATGGGTATATCATCGACTGCGTCATTCAAAAACAGTCCCCGTACAATCAAACAATATCTGCTCCATTTCCTTTTCGCACTTCGGATGCTTGCTATTGCAGCGCTTATCATTGTGATAGCACGTCCACAGGAATCACAGCGAACGGTAGAAACGAAAGTTAGCGGAACAGATATCGTCATTTCCCTTGATGTATCGTCGAGCATGCTCGCCGGTGACTTTGATCCGAATCGGCTTGAAGCAGCAAAGAGAGTGGCGTCCGGCTTTATTTCCGGCAGGAAAAATGATAATATCGGGCTTGTGATTTTTGCAGGCGAATCTTTCACAGCCGTGCCTATGACCACAGATCACACACAACTGATCAATTACCTCAATGAAGTGGATGTAGGCATACTTGAAGACAACACCGCTATCGGTGATGGCATCGCGACTGCGGTCAACCGGCTGAAAGACAGTGACGCAAAGTCAAAAAGTATCATTCTGTTGACTGATGGTTCCCATAATGCCGGTCAACTGCCACCGATGGATGCCGCTGAAATCGCACAGCGCAAAGGCATCAAGATCTACACCATAGGTGTCGGCAAAAACGGAAACGCTCCTTTCCCGCAATATGATGCATTTGGAGGCGTGCATTACATCAATCTGCCGGTAGTAATTGACGAAAAAACTCTTGAACAGATCGCGCAGCTTACAGGGGGTAAATATTTCCGTGCCGTCAACGAGCACGTACTTGCCGATGTTTTCAATGAGATTGACCGCCTCGAAAAGAGTGAAACGAGTGTGCAAAAAACAACTTTAGTTGAAGAAACGTATTTAATATGGTCAATTATCGCTTTGTGTCTTCTGGCATTCGAGCTTTTGTTCCGCTCGCTTGTCCTTCGCCACATACCATGATCGACCTTAAGCAAGAAAAGAAAAGTCAACAATGATAAACTTCGCAAATCCAGAATTCCTGTATGCATTGATTGCCATTCCGGTGATCGCCGCCCTTTATATGTTGGCGCGGCTTTCGCGGCGAAAAAAGCTGCTACGATTCGGCCGGCATTACAATGTTGACACTCTTATGCCCGACGCGTCACGCTATCTGCCGAATATCAAAATAATATTGCAGTTGTCTGCACTTGCGCTTATAATAATTGCCGCATCCCGGCCATACGTTCATACTGAAAAAAGTGCCGATCTCCGTCCCGAGGAGGTTGAGGTAAGCGGAATCGAACTCATGATATGTTGCGACGTATCCAACTCCATGCTTGCGTCGGCCACAACCGACATAAACGGGCGTTCGCGACTTGACCGGGCTAAACTCATTCTTGACAAGGCTCTCGATAATATGTCAAACGACCGTGTCGGTCTTGTTGTCTTTGCAGGCGACGCATACCTTCAGTTACCAATTACCCCCGACATCAACTCGGCTAAGATGTATATCAATACGCTTAATCCTGAAATGGTTCCGTTTCAGGGCACTGCAATAGGAGCAGCGATAAATACCGCAGTCAATTCTTTTGACCCGGAAAGCACGTTCAATAAAGCGATCGTGGTGATAACGGACGGTGAAAACTTTGAGGATGATGCTATCGATGCCGCTAAAAAAGCGGCTGAAGTCAACATTCAGGTCGACGTAATAGGTATGGGCACATCAGAAAAAATGCCTATCCCGCTTCCTGGTGGAGGATTCATGGTTTATGACGGAGAAGAAGTCACCACCGGGCTTGACGCAGAAGGCGCCGCCGCTATTGCCAAAGCCGGCAACGGGATCTACATCTCCGGCAATGCCAGCAACGCCGTAAACGACCTTGATATACAACTTGGCAAAATCAAGGCAACAAAATACAGCAAAAACGCCATCCCGTCTGATTCATCAGACTTATTCCCGCTTTTTGCCTCACTCGCGCTTCTGTTGCTATTACTTGATGTTGCCCTACCCTATCGTAAGCTCAAATGGCTGCGCAATATCAAATTCTTCTCAAGGAAATAATAATATATTTGCTCCCTCGATATGAAACCGATTATATACCTTTTGTTATCTGCACTGCTCTTAACACCGATTACAGCTTTCGCCATAACAGATGCCGAACTGACGGCAAAACACGTGAGGTTAAACATTAAGAAAGGCAATGAGGCCTATCATAAAGGTGACTATAAAACGGCGGAAGAATTTTATCTTAACGCACTTCAAGAGGATCCGCAATCCGATGTGGCCAGTTTCAACTATGCCCTCGCATTAGTCAGATTGGGAGAAGGCACACGAGATAAAGATGACAATAAAAATCTACCTACCGATTCGCTTGCCACAAAATATTTCACACAGGTCATCGGCACTTCAAATAATCAACAACTTGTCAACAATTCCTATTTTAATCTCGGCAATCTGGCTTTTCACAACAAAAATTATCAGGAAAGCATTGATATGTATAAGCAAATTCTGCGTCGCGACCCCGCAAATATAAAGGCTCGTCAGAATCTGCGCATCGCTCAGTTCTATCTCGAAAAAGACAAACAGAACAACAATCAACAACAACAGAATCAGCAACAGCAGCAGAATCAGCAGCAGCAAGATCAACAGCAGCAAGATCAACAGCAGCAAGATCAACAAAAAAAGGATCAACAGCAGAATGCCTCACAAAACGGCAGTAAAACCGGAGGGAAACCGATCTCCGGACAGCCTCAGATGAGTGATGAAATGGCTGATAAAATCCTGAATTCAGCGGCCAAACAGGAAGAGAGAACCAGAAAGAAAGTTGAACGGCAGAAAGAAGACCGAACCACACGACGAATCACACTCCATCCTTGGTAACAGGCATAAACAACAATCAATCACTGAAAAAATGATAAGAAGAATCCTAACTACTTTACTTGTGGCAATTGTGTGCATGCACGCAGCTTATGCCCAAGTGTCATTTTCAGTCAACGCTCCGGGCCGTGTATCTGTAGGCGATAAATTTCACGTCACTTACATTCTGAAAAACGCACGTGCCTCGAAATCGGCTCTGAAAGCTCCGCAGATCAATGGTTGTACATTGCTTTACGGTCCTACCACCATGGAAAGTCAAAGCTATCAAAATATAAACGGAAAGACCTCTTCATCTTTTGCAATAGAATATACATACTCTTACAAGGCTGAGAAGGAAGGGACATACACAATTGCTGCTGCAAACATTACGGCCGAAGGCAAACATTATTCCACTAAACCGACAAGCATTACCATTGTCGCTGCCTCTGACAGACAATTGCCGCCGTCATCGCGTCAGACTTCAATAGACGATATTGAAACGCAAACTTCCGACCGGCCTGTCGGCGCGAATGATGTCTTCATCCGCATCACGACAAGCCGATCTTCGACATATGAACAAGAAGCGATCGAGTGTACAATCAAGCTATACACAAAATATTCAATCGATCAATTCATGCCCATTACACAACCGACATTCAGCGGATTTCTTGTTGACGATCTACCTATCCAGACTCCGATGAACTCACGTGAAGTATATAATGGTCAGGAATATATGACGGCTGTAATAAAAAAATGCATCCTTTTCCCACAAAAATCCGGCAAACTTACAATTGTGTCAGGCTCCTATGATCTTGACGTAATTCAATATGATATGATCAATGCCGGATTCTACAGCATCCCGGAAGCCAGACGTCGTAAAATTCGTGTAAATTCAAACAGCGCATCTGTCAACGTACTACCGCTTCCGACACCCAAGCCTGTCAATTTCACAGGTGCCGTAGGTCAGTTCTCAGTGGAAATGAAAATGTCCACTTCTTCATTCCGCACCAATGAACCTGCTACATTGACATATCTAGTAAACGGTTCCGGCAACATAAAATACCTTGCGGATCCGGAGATCGATTTCCCAACCGAGTTCGAATTGTATACCCCACAACATAATGTTGATGCAAAAGTAGTCGGCGATAATGTGAGAGGATATTCTCGCACGGATTTTACATTCGTTCCCAAAGAGGTAGGGACATATTCTGTGAAAGTGCCTGATTTTGTCTATTTCAATCCGCAAAGCAAAGAATATGAAACGATTCCGGGTAAGAATTTCGAAGTGAAAGTGTTGAAAGG
>CAJJOX010000021.1 GCA_905193485.1 uncultured Porphyromonadaceae bacterium
CGACCGTTTCCAGTCCGAGTCGCGCTGGACGAAGATCTATGTGCAGAGCATCCTGCCCGTCAACGGCGAGTCTTTCGCCAAGTTCAAGAAACACTACGAGCACGGCCGTCAGATCGTGCCGCTGAACAAGCGGCTCGAAGCGCTGTGCGACGAGAAGGAAGTCACCTACCTCGATGTCTGGGGGGCGCTGGCCGACCACGAGGGGCGGCTGGACAAGCGTTACACCAACGACGGCCTGCACCTGACGGGCGAGGGTTACGTGGTGTGGCGGGATGCGATCAAGCAACACGTGAAGTAGCCGCGTGCCGTTGTCGAATCCCATATTCCGGCGGATTTCGCGCCTTGCCGACGAGCAGGGCGTGCAGGCTTTCGTCGTCGGCGGCTATGTGCGCGATCTTTTCCTGCAGCGTCCCTCAAAAGATATCGACTTCGTGTGTGTGGGGCACGGGAGTGGTATTGCCGTGGCTCAGGCGCTGTCAAATAATGCCCGTCGAGGATCCAGAGTCAATATTTTCCGCACCTATGGCACGGCGCAATTGCTTTATCGCGGCCTCGAGCTGGAGTTTGTAGGTGCCCGGCGCGAGTCATATCATCGCGAATCACGCAATCCTGTAGTTGAAGAAGGAACGCTCGATGACGACATCTTGCGCCGCGATTTCACTATCAATGCCATGGCGCTGTGTGTCAACGCCAACGAATTCGGCCGCCTTGTCGACCTCTTTGACGGCGTCGGTGATCTGCACCGGAGGATAATACGCACTCCGCTCGATCCCGACATCACTTTCAGCGACGATCCGCTGCGAATGATGCGCGCCATACGGTTTGCCACTCAATTGGCATTTGACATCGATCCCTCGACACTCGAAGCCATAACGCGTAATGCGCCCCGCATCGATATCATCACCCGCGAACGCATCTCTACCGAGCTGATGAAAATCATGCAGTCAGATCGTCCTTCGGTAGGATGGCGTCTGCTTTCACAAACCGGCCTGCTGAAGCAAATCCTCCCACAGCTCGAAGCGATGAAGGGCGTGGAAACCATCCACGGCCGCGGACATAAAGACAATTTCGAACATACCATGCTCGTGCTTGACCGCGTTGCCGAAAAATCCGACAACGTATGGCTCCGATGGGCCGCACTGCTGCATGACATCGCAAAGCCTGTGACCAAGCGCTGGGATGATGAGAACGGATGGACTTTCCGCAACCATAATTTCATAGGCGGCAAGATGGTGCCCCGCATATTCCGAGACCTGAAGATGCCGTTGGGTGAGCCGATGAAATATGTTAAGAAAATTGTCGAGCTTCACATGCGTCCGATTGCTCTGGTCGAGGATTCCGTGACCGACTCGGCGATACGTCGTCTGATTGTGGATGCCGGCGATGACATTGACGATCTGATGACTCTCTGTCAGGCCGACATCACCTCCCGCAATCCTGAAAAAGTGAGGATGCACCTGCGTAATTTCGACAATGTCTTAGCGAAGATGGACGATGTCAATGCCCGCGATCATCTGAGGCTTTTCCAGCCTCCAGTGACCGGAGAGGAGATAATGGCTACGTTCGGGTTGCCTCCCTCGCAGCCCGTCGGTGTCATAAAATCGGCTGTAAAGGATGCCGTGATCGAGGGCGTTATCCCCAACGAACACGATGCGGCAAGGGAATATATGCTGAAGATCGGACGGGAGATGGGACTTGCCCCGATTTGAACCACTCATTACAAATTGTGCTATGTATTACGTAACGAAACGTTTTGAAATATCCGGAGCGCATGCTCTTCGGCTCGACTACGAGAGCAAATGCGCCATGCTCCATGGTCACAATTGGATTATCACTGTCAGCTGCCGGTCGCTCAGGCTCAACGATTGCGGCATGGTGACCGATTTTACGGCTATCAAGCAGGAAATAACCGAAATGCTCGACCATAAGAATTTCAATGAAGTGCTCGACTTCAATCCGACGGCCGAGAATATCGCTAGATGGATATGTGACCGTGTGCCAAATTGCTATCGAGTCGAGGTGCAGGAAAGCGAAGGCAATACGGCGGCATATGAGCGTGATTGAAGGATATTGTGAAATTCGCCGACGGCTGACTGCCCTGTCGTCAACACTTATTATAAACCATGCTCTAATGGACAGGATATGTATCGTGTCAATGAAATTTTTTATTCGCTTCAGGGCGAAGGCTACTTTACAGGCCGCGCGGCGGTGTTCGTGCGCTTGAGCGGCTGCAACCGTTCGTGTGATTTCTGCGATACCGACCACCGGACATTTATTCCGATGACGGCCGGTGAGATTGTCGCCAAGGCATCGGCTTTTGAATCGCGTTTCGTCGTGGTGACAGGCGGAGAGCCGCTGCTGCAGCTCGACGATGAACTTGTCGATGCATTTCATGCAGCCGGCTTTTTCGTGGCCGTTGAAACCAACGGCACATTGCCTGTGCCGAAAGATGTCGACTGGGTCACTTGTTCGCCCAAGGATAAGCCATGGGCTATCGACCGGATCGACGAGTTGAAAATCGTCTGGCAAAGGCAGGACGTGGAATCCATCGCCGCCTCATTGCCCCCGGCGACACATCGTTTCCTTCAGCCATTGTCATGCTCCAATACCGATGAGGTGATAAAATATATACTGCGTAATCCGCGATGGCGGTTATCGCTTCAGACCCATAAGCTGGTGGGCATACAATAATATTCGATAATAATCTATCGTAATGTTGCCGGTGTTCCGGCGACGTTCACATCGGCTTTTTTTGTTTGGGAGATAGAGAAATAATGCGTAACTTTGCTTTATACTATCCTCATATTGACTATGTATTTGAAACGACACATATTGACGCTGGTGGCTGCCGTGGCTCTCGCCGCTATATTGTCGCCGGTCAATGGCGCGACTCCGCGTTCCGGTAAAAAGAAAAAGGCAAAGACAGAGTCCGTGGCCTCGGCTGAATTGCTTGACAAGGCTCAGCAGGCTTTTGAGGCTTACGACTTCACTGCCGCATCGGAGTTTCTTGATGAGTATGAATCGGCCTTGGCAAAAGGCGATAAGGAACCGCCCTCACGCTACACCACCCTCAGGCATCGCGTTGATCTCGGTTCCACGATGCTCGACCGCGTGGAACGGATCACGATTATCGATAGCCTGACAGTGGACAGCGCAGCTTTTTTTGAGGCCTATCGACTTTCTGGGCCGTCAGGTGTCATCACGGATTCCGAGGCTCTTCCGTCATCGTTTCCGGCAAAAGGCAATCCTACGGTGTTCGTGACGGAATCGGGTGAAATGATGCTGTGGAGCGCGCCTGACGGAGATGGACGTGAACTCGTCGAGTCGCATCTGCTTGCCGATGGTTCATGGGAAGAACCGCAGCCTCTCGGCGGCGTTTTCCGGGATTTCATCGACCCGGCCTATCCCTTTCTGATGCCCGACGGCACAACGCTCTATTTTGCCGCACGTGGAGAGGAGTCGCTTGGCGGATATGATATATTTATAGCCCGTAACAATGGCGACGAATATCTTCAGCCTCAGAATATGGGCATGCCCTATAACTCTCCCTTCGACGACTATATGCTCGCCATCGATGAACTGACCGGTGCAGGATGGTGGGCTACCGACCGCAATCGTGTCGACGGTAAGTTGACCATTTATGTATTTGTCCCTCAGGAGATGAGGGTCAACTATCCCGTAGATATTCCAGATCTTGCCGACCGAGCCTTTGTGACTGACATAAAGGCTACAGGCTCGCGCGAAGATCATGCCGGTGTGTTGAAAGCCATTGCCAGCCAAGGCAATGGGTCGACTGACGAAAGCGTGGAGTTTGAGATCGCAATGCCTGGAGGTAAAATCTACAGGTCGCTCGATGATTTCCGCAATCCGCTTGCCCGTGAGGCTATGGAGCGTCTGCTCGACGCCCGCAGGGCATTGTCTGATGACGAGGCCGAGCTTGAGGCCATGCGGGAGGCTTTCAGATCGGGCTCGGCCGTACGTCACGACATACTTGATCTTGAAAACCGCGTCGACCGCGGGCGTGCCGAGGTGCGCCGCCTTGCCAACGAGGTGGTTAAGATCGAAATGCGTTGATCTCCGGAGGTATCATATTTGAAATCATTATCGCATTTGACAGAATAAATTTATGACAGCCTTTCTGATTGCTCTTGCCGTATTGTCGGGAGGTTATTTTATCTACGGTGCTTTTGTCGACCGCCTTATGTCGACCGACCGCAACAGGCCGATGCCCGCCTTCACCCGGCGCGACGACGTGGATTTCCGTCCCATGAAACCGTGGCGGGTGTTTCTGATACAGTTTCTTAACATCGCCGGACTTGGTCCGATCTTCGGTGCCATAATGGGCATAATGTTCGGACCCTCCGCTTTTTTGTGGATATCTCTCGGGACGATATTTGCCGGCGCCGTCCACGATTTCTGCTCCGGCGTGATCTCCATACGGCGCGACGGAGCCTCACTTCCGGAGATTGTCGGCGAACAGCTTGGTCATGGCGTGCGCCAGCTGATGCGCGGCTTTTCAGTGTTGCTGCTTATTCTTGTCGCGGCGGTGTTTGTCATCACTCCGGCAGGGCTACTTGCCTCTATGACTCCTGCTTATCTTGATGTCACGGTGTGGACGGTGGCCATTTTTGTCTACTATGTTCTCGCGACTCTGCTGCCTATTGACAAGCTCATTGGCAATTTCTATCCCCTCTTCGGCTTTGCGTTGCTTTTTATGGCTGTCGGTCTGCTGTGCGTGATGCTGTTCGCCGGTGTCGATATCCCCGTCAGTTTCAATGATGGTTTCGCAGGGCACAGCCCTTCGGGCGCGCCGGTGTTCCCTATGATGTTTGTGAGCATCGCCTGCGGAGCCATATCAGGCTTTCATGCCACTCAATCACCGATGATGGCTCGGTGCCTGACCAACGAAAAGCTCGCCCGGCCTATTTTTTACGGTGCCATGGTTGCCGAAGGTATCGTGGCTCTTATATGGGCGGCCGCAGCTGTGGCTTTCACCGGCGGGTATGAGCAACTGGCTGCATATATGGCTCATCCGGGCAATTCGGCCGGAACGCTCGTCCATGATATCTCGTTCGGCTGGCTTGGCGCTTTTGGCGGCATACTTGCTGTGCTTGGCGTGGTTGCCGCTCCCATCACTACGGGCGACACGGCTTTGCGCAGTGCCCGGCTGACGGTTGCCGATTGCCTGAAGTTCGACCAGAAATCGCTGTGGAAAAGATTGGTGGTGGCTCTGCCTATATTCGCTTTGACGGCATTGGTGATGATGATCGATTTTGGCGTGCTCTGGCGTTATTTCGCCTGGTGCAACCAGACGCTTGCCGTGTTTACGCTTTGGGCTGTTACCGTATATCTCGCACGACGCGGAAGCTTTTATCCGGTGTCGCTTCTGCCCGCAGTTTTCATGACGGTGGTGTGCACGAGCTATCTGCTATGTGCTCCACGGCCTGAGGGCTTCGGCCTTCCGCAGCCGGTGGCTATAGGCTTTGGTGTGATTGTGGCGGCATCTCTGACCGCTATGTTCTTTATTTATGTGAAACGAAAGCAGCCTGTGTTGAAAAATGTTTGATTTCAATGGCCTTGTTGGCGATTCTCTCAGATATAATTTCCATTCCCACACCCAGTTTTGCGATGGCAGGGCTACTATGGAACAGTTTGCCGCCGAGGCGGTGCGCCGGGGCTTTTCTCATTATGGATTCTCTCCCCATTCGCCTATCGCCATTCCCTCGCCATGCAATATGAAATTGTCTGACGTGCCGCTCTATTTCGATGAGGTGGCAAGGATACGTGACAGGTATCGTTCACACGGCACGCGCTTTCTTGCGGCAATGGAGATCGATTTCCTCAATCAGGCGCATGGACCGTCGTGTCCGTTTTTCCGGGATCTTCCGCTCGACTATCGCATAGGGTCGGTTCACTTTATTCCGGCACAGTCGGGAGAATATGTCGATATCGACGGCCGGTTTGATAGTTTTCGCGAGAAGATGTGCAGATATTTCCACAACGATATCCGTTATGTTGTCAACACGTTTTTCGATCAGAATCTCGAGATGCTTTCAGCCGGTGGTTTCGACATGATAGGCCATTATGATAAAATCGGACAAAACGCTTCACTTTTTATGCCCGGCATCGAGGAGAAGGAATGGTATGTCGACCGGCTTGATGAGCTTACTCGTTCGGTGATTGACTCGGGTGTGACAATCGAGATCAACACCAAGGCTTTTGCCGAGCATCACCGCTTTTTCCCCACTCCATCGCAGATCCCGGCGTTGCTGGAGGCCGAAGTGCCGATCGTTGTCAACAGTGATGCCCACCGCCCGGAACTTATAGATGCCTCGCGTGACGATGCGTTTATCATGCTGGAGCGTTTCCGTCGCGTTGCTTCTTCGAGATAGTCGAGGCTATCATTATGGCCGGATGCGTGCTCGAAGCGGTGTTCATGCGGTCCATCACAGCCATTGCCCGGCTCCGCTTTTCGATTGTCGCTTCATCGGCGAACAGGCTTTTTATGGCTTTTTCCTTTGCAATGAAGTGGTGTAGCGTGATGCCGGCGCGCTTGAACCCGAACCCTTCGCGGTAGATTTTGTGCAATGCTTCTATGGCCGCTTTGCATATGTCGGGTGTGTAGTCTGTGTGGTCGGTCAGTTTCACTGTCATGTTGGGATTGTATTGTGCCTGTGCGGTATGGAAGCGGTTGGTGCGCAGCATCACGGTAAGCTCGCGCGCGAGGTAACCCTTTTTGCGTAAAGACGCTGTGGCCGCCGAGGCGAAGGTGGTGATCAGGCGTGTCAGCTCGTCGGGATCGGTAGTGTCGTGATCCAGAGTGCGGGTGACACTTATGCTGCGGTTTTCCGGATCGGGCGTGTGCCGTTCGATACATGATATGCCGTGGAGCTCGCGCCAGGTGTCGTAGCTTCCTTTGCGCAGCAGGCGGTGTGCTTTGTCGTCAGGCAGGTCATAGAGATCGAATGCCGTGATGACCCCCACATCGGCAAGGCGTCGCGCAATGTTTGGCCCGATACCCCATATGTCTTTGGCCTCAGCCATCGATAGTGCTTTTTTTCGTTTATCGTCAGTGTCGATGACGCATACGCCTTTATATGCCGGATAGCGTTTGGCGAACCTGGCGGCAAATTTAGCAAGTGTTTTGGTGGTGGAGATGCCCATCGACACAGGTATGCCTGTGCGCTGAAATATGGTGTCTATGAGATAAATCCCATATTCGTGCAGATCGCCCATGTCGTTTCCCAATATGATGAAGGCCTCGTCGATGGAGTATATCTCAATGCCGTGTACTGCATGCTCTCGCAACACCTGCATCACTTTTTCGGAAATTTCGCGGTAAAGTCGGTGCGAACCGTGTAAGGCCACAACACCGTTGGCCTCGCACATTGCCTTGATCTTAAAATAGGGAGTCGAACGCGTGATTCCAAGTGATTTGGCTTCGTTAGACATTGCGACTACACAGCCGCTCCCGCCCGACAGGACAATCACCGGGATGCCGTCAAGCCGCGGATCGCGCACACGTTCGCAGGAAACGAAAAAATTATTACAGTCAATTAAGGCAATCATCGTTTTGCAAATTTACTCATTCGCAATGATTCATTCATTGCTCGATGGCTAAAAATATGGTTGGGGGCACGGCCTGGCATTCTTTTTACTACTAAAATGTCGGATACGATGTTGTCTGTGAAATTTCACTCGTTTTTTTGAGTGTGGTAATCTGTTGATATTACGTGTTTTGTTTGTTATGGCTCAAAATTTATTGAAAAAAAATTGCGAAATGCTTGCGCAAACCGAAAATCCGTCTTAACTTTGCAACCGCAAACGGCAAGAGAGCCATGCGGACAGAAGCAATGATGTCCGGTTTGTGAATGTAAAGGAATAATTTCCTGATTGGTGCGGTAGTTCAGCTGGTTAGAATACTAGCCTGTCACGCTAGGGGTCGCGGGTTCGAGTCCCGTCCGCACCGCCGAGGAGAGAGGAGAATGAGTATTGTTAGATTTCGGTCTGCTTTACTCATTCTTTTTTTGTGCTTCCCGGATATATTCTTACCTTTGCCTGTGACATAATCGGTTATCTATGGCGCAACACAATGATTTGGGAGCATGGGGTGAAATGAAGGCCCGCGAGTATCTCATAGCTCGCGGTTATGCGATTGTCGATTCCAACTTTCATGTGGGGCATAAGGAGATTGACATTATTGCCACAAAAGGCGATCGCATAATGTTTATTGAAGTAAAGACCCGCTCCACTCCATTCAAGGATCCTTTGGACGCAGTTGACAAAAAGAAAATCAAGCGTATATCATCCGCTGCCGATTTGTTTATGCGGGCCTACGATATACGTTACGAACCTCAGTTTGACATTATCACCGTAATTGGTTGTCCTGCGACTTCCTGTGAGATCACCCACTACCCCGATGCGTTTCTGCCTCCTCTTTCCGGCGCATGGTGAGTGTGTCAGAAGTCAATTTCTTATTTGACACCGGCTGCTTTATGAACAAAAGTCATAGTATTGTATTATATATAATATATGCGATTTAGATGGCGTGTGAAAACATGAGGTTAAAATAGGTTAATCTCTTGCTTTTGCCAAATCGGCGTGCTATCTTTGTAATCGAAATAAAATTGTAATTATTACAAAGTGGAACAGCGTACAAATATTGATATAGCTAGTGTGTCACGGATTCTAAACGAAGCCGGCATCAAGCTCTCGGTGCAACGGATAGCGGTGACATCTTATATGCTCTCGCACCGGACGCATCCCACGGCCGATGAAATATACCGTGCGTTGCTTCCCGACTATCCCACAATCTCGCGTACAACAGTCTACAATACGCTCAATCGTCTGGTCAAGGCCGGGAAGATACGTTCGCTCGGAATTGATCGTGCCAACACCCGCTTTGACGGTTTGCTTGACGATCATGCCCACTTTGTGTGCACCTCATGCGGCGCAATCTCCGATGTGGATCTTACCGAGATGCCCAAGGCTCCTGCCGGATGGGTGGTCGATGAAACGCAAGTGACATTCCATGGCCGGTGTCATAAGTGTGCCGGCTTATGAAATATAATAGTGACAAATTTGATATAACGTAATTTTTTAAATCCAAATTCAGTATGAAAAAGAAATTTATTTGCACCGTTTGCGGTTATGTTCATGAAGGTGATGCAGCTCCCGAAAAATGCCCTATCTGCGGTGCTCCCGCAAGCAAATTCAAAGAACTCGACGAATCAGCCGAACTTGAATTCGTTACCGAACACGAAATTGGCATAGCCAAGGATACCGATGAAGAAATGATCAAGGATCTCACGGCGCACTTCAATGGCGAATGCGGCGAAGTGGGCATGTATCTCGCCATGTCACGTCAGGCCGACCGCGAAGGATATCCCGAAATAGCCGAAGCCTTCAAACGTTATGCTTTCGAAGAAGCTGAGCACGCAGCTAAGTTTGCCGAACTCCTTGGCGAATGCGTATGGGATACCAAGACCAACCTCGAAAAACGTATGGCTGCCGAGGCAGGTGCCAATGCCGACAAAATGCGCATTGCCCGTCGTGCAAAACAGCTCAATCTCGATGCAATCCACGATACCGTTCACGAAATGGCAAAGGATGAAGCTCGCCACGGTCAGGGATTCCAGGGCCTCTACAACCGTTATTTCAAAAACAAAAAGTAATCTCCAATACTATTGTAATGAAAGACCTTAAAGGAACTCAAACCGAGAAAAATCTGCTCGAAGCATTCGCCGGCGAGTCGATGGCCCGCAACAAATACACCTACTACGCATCAAAAGCCAAAAAAGACGGCTTTGTGCAGATCGCGAAAATCTTTGAAGAAACGGCTGCCAATGAAAAAGAGCACGCCAAAATCTGGTTCAAGATTCTTCATGGTGGCGCTGTCCCTGCAACACTCGATAATCTTAACGATGCTGCAAACGGCGAAAATTACGAATGGACCGATATGTATGAGAAATTCGCAGCCGATGCACGCGCCGAAGGCTTCGACCACATCGCAAATCTTTTTGCGATGGTGGCAAAAATCGAAAAGGAGCATGAAGAACGCTATCGAAAGCTCATCGCAAATATTGAAGGCGGACTCGTGTTTTCTCGAGAAGGCGACACTATCTGGCAGTGCTCCAATTGCGGCCATATCGTGTTCGGCCAGAAAGCCCCTGAGATTTGTCCGGTTTGCGCTCATCCGCAGGCCTATTTTGAAATCAAAGCCGAAAACTATTGACCATCGGTCGATAGATATATAGAATAAAGACCGTGCCAACGCATGGTCTTTATTCGTTTTGCACTATGTGTAGCCGCGTCATCCAAACAATAATACGGCCGACCGCGTTGAATTTACATAATCATTTCATAGTAAACAATAATGAAAACCGTAACCAATACCCTGCTCCAACGGCGGAGCATTCGCCGATACGAACGCCAGCCGATTGCTCCCGAACAGATGCAATTCATCTACGAGGCCATCCGTAACACTCCCACAAGCTACAACGGCCAGCAGTTTTCAGTGATCGACATCACCGACCAGCAGCTCAAAGAACAGCTGTATGCTCTGACCAACCAGAAGCAGATCAAGACATGTTCGCATTTTATGGTGTTTTGCGCCGATTTTCATAAAATCACAGTCGGAGCCGAAGCGAAAGATGTTGATATGCCCGATTTCTGTCACACCGCCGATGGAATCAGTGTGGGAACCATTGATGCCGCTCTGGCCATGATGAGCGCTCTCGTGGCTGCCGAGTCGCTGGGGCTCGGTGCTTGCTGCATAGGATATGCACGTACTGCGGCGCCCGACGATTTCGCTCGCTTGCTTAATCTGCCGCAGCGTGTTATGGTGGTGTGTGGCCTTGCTTTGGGCATACCTCGTGAACTTCCCGATCTTAAGCCGAAACAGCCTCTTGATCTGGTGATACATCACGATCGCTACCACGACGATGACCTTGCGGAAAAAGTGCTTGCCTACGATGCGGAGATTATGACATACAATGCCAATCGTGCCGGGACAAAATCGTCAAACGACTGGGTTGACCATATCGTCGGTTACTATCGCGAAGCGATGGGCTACCGAATGCTTGACGCAATGCGCCGACAGGGATTTGACCCGCAGCGATGAGGCCGCTTTGACCCATATATGGATTTTTTAGCGTCTGACACGTCATTTATTTGCCGGATCGTGGAGGATTGTGTAATTTTGCAAGGTTTTCCGATAGAAAGCCTGCAAATATTTTTAAAGTTTCGTTTTTGCACTACATAATTCTATCGCATGCACAACACAATTCCGGCTGTGCTCGTCCTTGAGGACGGCACGCGATTCGAGGGGCAGTCGTTCGGCTACCCGGGGGCTGCGGCCGGCGAGGTGGTTTTCAATACCGCCATGACCGGATATCCCGAGAGCCTCACCGATCCGTCTTACGAAGGGCAGATCTTGGTCACCACCTATCCTATTCTTGGAAATTATGGCGTTCCACCGCGCCGAGAGAAGGACGATGTCAGCGTCTACTATGAAAGCGAGCGCATCCATTGTCGCGCTATCATAGCTCAGGACTATTCGTGGCAGCATTCACACTGGCAGGCCGACAGGTCGCTGGCGCAATGGCTCAATGAAGAGAAAGTGCCTGGTCTTTACGGCATAGACACCCGTGCCCTCACAAAGCATCTGCGTGAACGCGGATCCATGCTCGGCAAGATAATAGTGGAGGGAAGCGGCGATCCCGGATTCTACGATCCCAACCGCGAGAACCTTGTGGCAAAAGTGAGTTGCCGCAATGTCGAGGAGCATGGCTCCGGCGACAAAACCGTCGTGCTTGTCGATTGTGGAGTAAAGCACAATATAATCCGGTGCCTCACACGTCGCGGCGTCAGGGTGGTCAGGGTACCGTGGGATTATGATTTCACCACCATCCCTTACGACGGACTTTTTATTTCCAACGGACCCGGAAACCCCGATATGGTCGACGTGACCGTGGGAAATCTCCGGAAGGCGCTTTCCATTGGACGGCCGGTGTGTGGGATCTGCATGGGCAATCAGCTTTTGGCAAAAGCTGCGGGAGCCTCCACCTACAAGCTCAAATACGGCCATCGCAGCCACAATCAGCCCGTGCGGCAGGTCGGCACCGACCGTTGTTTCATCACTTCGCAAAACCATGGCTTCGCCGTCGATACCGACTCTCTTCCTTCCGATTGGGAGCCTCTGTTCATCAATATGAACGACGGCACTAACGAAGGAATCCGTCACCGCACCCTTCCTTTCTTCTCCGCCCAGTTCCATCCCGAAGCCAGCAGCGGACCGAAGGACACTGAGTTTCTTTTCGACGATTTTATCAGCATGCTTTGACCAATCAGATAATCCCCTCACACATTATGAACCACAACCTCGATTCTACCATAAAGAAGGTGTTGCTGCTGGGCAGCGGTGCCTTGAAAATCGGCGAGGCCGGCGAATTTGACTATTCCGGCTCGCAAGCCCTCAAGGCCATGAAGGAGGAAGGCATAACCACTGTGCTGATAAATCCTAATATAGCCACGGTGCAGACTTCTTCCGATGTTGCCGACAAGATCTATTTCCTCCCTGTCACGCCTTTCTTTGTCGAAAAAGTGATTGAACGCGAGCGCCCCGACGGCATTCTCCTCGCGTTCGGCGGGCAGACAGCCCTCAACTGCGGCGTGGAACTATGGAAGTCGGGTGTCCTTGAACGCTACGACGTCAAGGTGCTCGGCACACCCGTGCGCGCCATAATGGACACCGAGGATCGCGAGCTGTTTGTGCGCCGGCTTGATGAAATAGACGTGCGCACTATTAAAAGTGAGGCCGTAAGCACCGTCGACGATGCAAAGAAAGCGGCTATACGACTCGGCTACCCCGTGATTGTCAGGGCCGCTTACGCTCTCGGTGGCCTCGGAAGCGGGTTCTGTGACGACGAGAGCCATCTTGTCGCGCTGACCGAGAAAGCGCTTGCATTTTCTCCGCAGGTGCTTGTCGAAAAATCGCTCAAAGGATGGAAAGAGGTGGAATATGAAGTGGTGCGGGATCGTTTTGACAATTGTATCACCGTCTGCAATATGGAAAATTTCGATCCGCTAGGCATCCACACCGGCGAATCGATTGTCGTGGCTCCCTCTCAGACCCTTTCCAACGAAGACTATCATTATCTGCGCAAACTCGCCATAAAAATCATCCGTCATCTCGGCATCGTGGGTGAATGCAATGTGCAGTATGCCTTTGACACCGAGTCGATGGACTACCGTGTAATAGAAGTCAATGCCCGTCTGAGCCGTTCGTCGGCTCTTGCCTCCAAGGCCACCGGATATCCCTTGGCTTTCGTGGCCGCGAAGCTTGCTCTCGGATATGGACTGTTCGATCTCCGTAATGCTGTCACAAAGGTCACCTCGGCATTTTTCGAACCTGCTCTCGACTACATCGTGTGCAAGATTCCGCGCTGGGATCTCGGTAAGTTCCATGGCGTCCGTCGCGAGATCGGATCGTCAATGAAATCGGTCGGCGAGGTCATGTCCGTGGGCCGGACATTCGAGGAGGCGCTTCAGAAAGGCCTTCGTATGATAGGGCAGGGGATGCATGGCTTCACGGCCAATCATCCGATTGCCGTCGAGGATATTGATCATGAGCTATCCACTCCGACCGACAAGCGCATCTTTGTCATCGAGCAGGCCATCCGTAGCGGCTACGATGTCGAACGTATCCACAGCCTTACGAAAATCGACCGGTGGTTTCTTTATCGGCTGAAAAATATTGTCGATACGGCTGACGCTCTTTCCGGATTCTCCGATGTCGGAAGCCTTGATCCGCAGTTGCTCAAAACGGCCAAGCAGCAGGGATTTTCCGATTTCCAGATCGCGCGCATCGTCCTTAAAGGATCTATGACCGACAGCGATGCCGCCTCTATGGCAGTGCGCCGCCGTCGTCTCGGCCTCGGCATACGCCCCGTTGTCAAACAGATCGATACTCTCGCCGCCGAATATCCCGCGATGACCAACTATCTCTACCTTACATACAACGGTTCTGCCGATGATATTGACATCGCTTCCGACCATCGTTCGGTCGTCGTGCTCGGATCGGGCGCCTATCGCATCGGTTCGTCGGTCGAATTCGACTGGTGCTCGGTCAACGCTTTGCAGACGGTCAAACGTGAGGGGTGGCGCTCGGTGATGATCAATTACAACCCCGAAACCGTATCGACCGACTATGATATGTGCGATCGCCTTTATTTTGATGAACTCACTTTCGAGCGTGTTATGGACATTCTCGACATTGAGCGCCCGCATGGTGTCATTCTTAGCGTCGGGGGGCAGATTCCCAACAATCTTGCTGTCAAGCTCGACCGCGAGCATGTCAATATACTTGGCACATCGGCAGCAAGCATCGACAATGCCGAGGACCGCAACAAGTTCTCAGCCATGCTCGACAGTCTTCACATCGATCAGCCACGATGGCGCGAGCTCACGAGCTTCGACGACATCACATCTTTCATCGATGAGGTCGGTTTTCCCGTACTCGTGCGCCCGAGCTATGTGCTTTCCGGCGCGGCCATGAACGTTTGTTCCAATACCGACGAGTTGCATCGCTTCCTTCGCCTTGCCGCCGAGGTGTCTAAGAAACATCCTGTCGTGGTTACCGAATTCATTCAGAATGCCAAAGAGATCGAAATGGACGCTGTCGCCCAGCAAGGTGAGATAAAAGTCTATGCGATATCCGAGCATATCGAGTTTGCCGGTGTGCATTCGGGCGACGCCACCATACAGTTCCCTCCCCAGAAACTGTATGTCGAAACGATGCGTCGTATCAAGAAGATCGGTTCGCAGATAGCGCGCGCACTCAACATTTCCGGTCCGTTCAACATACAGTTCCTTGCTAAAAACAACGATATCAAGGTAATTGAATGCAATCTACGCGCATCGCGTTCGTTCCCGTTTGTCAGCAAGGTGTTGAAGATTAATTTCATTGACCTCGCCACCCGCATCATGCTTGGCATTCTTGTCGAAAAGCCTTCAAAAAGCGCCTTCCACCTCGATTATGTCGGCATCAAGGCCTCTCAGTTCAGTTTTTCGCGTCTACAGGGCGCTGATCCCGTGCTTGGCGTCGATATGGTGTCGACCGGTGAAGTCGGATGTATCGGCGCCGACACTTCGGAAGCGATCCTCAAGTCGATGCTTGCCGTCGGACTCCGTGTGCCCGAGAAAGGAGTGTTGCTATCAACCGGTACAGCAAAGCAGAAAGCCAACATGCTCGAGGCCGCCGGAATGCTTCATCGTTTCGGGCTTCCGATCTATGCTACGCCCGGAACTTGCCGTTTCCTCAACGAAAACGGCATTCCGGCAACCGAAGCATTTTGGCCCGATCAGCCCGGCCGCAAACCGCAGGCTCTCGAGCTGTTGCACGATCATATCGTCGATTTTGTGGTCAATGTGCCTAAAAATCTCACTCCCTCCGAGCTTGGCAACGGGCATAAGATACGCCGTGCGGCAATCGATCTTAACATCACTCTGTTAACCAACGCACGCCTTGCGTCGGCGTTCATCAGGGCATTCACATCAATTCGCACCGACGAGATTCAGATTTTGGCCTGGGACGAATATTGATTCCATTCTAATCAGCGTTGACTTTTTATGCAGCAGATCACTCTTGACCAATGCCGGCAGCAGGCCGAGCGCCGGTTGTCGGCCGTCTATCCTCCCGGAGAAGCCCGGTGGATGGTGCGCATTATCTTCGAGCAGCTCAAAGGCTATTCGCAGGTCGAGATGGTCATACGAGCATCGGAGCCTGTGAGCGATTTCATTGTCCGAAAGGTCGGTGGGGTGGTCGATCGCCTGTTGAGGCACGAGCCTATACAGTATATATTCGGACATACTCGTTTCTATGGCATTGATCTGAAGGTCAATCCCGATGTGCTCATCCCGCGCCCCGAAACAGAGCAGCTTGTCGATATAATTGTTTCCGATGCGGGTCGGCGTGAGGATCTCGACGTGCTGGATGTTTGCACCGGTTCCGGGTGCATCGCGATAGCTCTGGCTCGCACGCTTCTGTTTCCTCGCGTCACGGCTGTCGATATCAGCGTCCGGGCTCTCGGCGTGGCTCGTGAAAACGCGACCTTTACCCGCACTGATGTGACTTTTGTTCAGGAAGATGCGCTCGCCATGCTTCCGCCGCGGGAGCCGGCGTTCGACATAATTGTCAGCAATCCGCCATATATCGCCGATGGTGAACGCGCGTCAATGGATGCCAACGTTCTCGATTTCGAGCCCCACAGTGCTCTGTTCGTCCCCGATTCCGATCCGTTGCGTTTCTATCACGCTATCTGCCGCTATGCCGTGGCCGCGCTCCGTCCCGGCGGTCGTCTTTATTTCGAGCTTAATCCGCGGTTTGCCAATGTCCTTGTTTCCGAAATGAACGCTGCCAGATGTTGGGATGATATCACTCTTTTGCCCGATATGCAGCGGCTCTCACGTTTTCTGACAGCAACACGTCATCGCGAATGAAGAATAAGGTTTCTGCAGATGCTGCAGTGGCTCGACTTGAAGCTCTGTGTGCGCGCTCCGAGCAGTGCAGCGCCGACTGTCTGGCTAAAATGAAGCGATGGGGGCTGTCTGATTCCGATGCGGCCGCTATTCTTCGCGATCTCGTCCGGCATCGTTTTGTCGACGATCTCCGTTTTGCCCGGGCTTATGTGCGTGACAAATATCTCTTTGCGCGATGGGGACGCCGGAAAATCATGTCAGGGCTTTATGCCAAGCGCATCCCGACGCCGATCATCCGGCAGGCTCTTGATGAGATCGACATACGTCAGTATGCGGCCGTCGCTTTTCGCCTGTTGGCTGCTAAAAAGAAGCAGTTGCCGGTCGATTTGGCGCTTTTCGACGTCCGGCGGCGTCTGCTGGCTTTTGGTGCGTCACGCGGTTTTGAAACATCGCTTATTCTTAAAATCCTCGACAGTTCAAAGCTATGGGACGATTCGACACTTTGATGCGCTGGATGGCCGACCTCTCCGGAATGTTTTTCCCTCGGCTTTGTGAGGTCTGCGACACTCCTCTCGTTTATGGCGAGAAGATATTGTGCACCGGATGCCGATACAATATGCCTTTTTGCGATTTCCATCGCGATCAGTTCAACACCATCCATCAGCGTCTTATGCGCCATGTCCCGATCCAGCGGGCGGCCTCTTATTTTTATTATTCGGGAGAAAGCCGTTATGCCGATTTGATTCTGTCGGCTAAATATCGCGGTCGTCCGCGCATAATGCATTTCCTTGCTGCCGAATTTGCCCGCCGTATTATTCCTGACGGATTTTTCAACGGCATGGATTGTATCATTCCTGTACCGATGCACGCCTCTAAGAAACGCCGCCGCGGCTACAATCAGACTGAATATATCGCTTCCGGTTTGTCAGAAGCCACCGGTTTGCCTGTGGAGTATAATCTGATAGCCACGCGACGGCATTCGACGCAGACGCGTAAGGGTGCCTATGGTCGTTGGCTCAACGCGCAGGATGCTTATGGTGTAGTCTGTCCCGACGGACTCAATGGTCGTCACGTTCTTGTTGTCGATGATGTGATTACGACTGGCGCCACGCTTGCCGCATGTTGCGAGGCGATCCATAATGCTGCGCCTACAGCCGTCATTTCCGTTCTTACACTTGCCGCTACCGAACTACGGTAGCTCCTGACTTTGGATGAAACTGATGTGCGTGCGGGTTTTATCTCAGATCAACGCAACTGCTCCTGTCTGATATGATGAAATAATAAATCCCGCCATTCCTCCGTCATTTCCCGCTCCATGGGAGCCGGC